>NZ_JBWYIV010000003.1:0-221234 GCF_056779895.1 Acinetobacter sp. ANC_7553
GATTTTCTAAGCTGCCTACATGGCAGTGAACAAGATTCCTACGCACGTATTTGGGATGACAAATTTCTAAGCTGCCTACATGGCAGTGAACTTCTTTTAGATTTAATTTTTCATTTTTTTTATTTTCTAAGCTGCCTACATGGCAGTGAACTCACTGTGAAGCGCCTCATTAAAGATGCATTATTTCTAAGCTGCCTACATGGCAGTGAACTAGCACCTTACACAGCCATTGCTGACATTGATTTTCTAAGCTGCCTACATGGCAGTGAACCATGCGTCTACATGGATGCTATCGCTATGCTTTTTCTAAGCTGCCTACATGGCAGTGAACCAGGTTGGTTCTAGAAACTGATAGCGACCTGCTTTCTAAGCTGCCTACATGGCAGTGAAGTTATCCCGCTAAAAGAAAATTGCGAATTAGTTTTTCTAAGCTGCCTACATGGCAGTGAACATCTACATCAAGGACCAATCCCTATCTTTGGATTTCTAAGCTGCCTACATGGCAGTGAACCTCAGTCATCACCGTTCCGCCGTTGGCTACAATTTCTAAGCTGCCTACATGGCAGTGAACTTAAAATGCATTCACATCCAGTAAAAAAATTATTTCTAAGCTGCCTACATGGCAGTGAACGTGCTTTTTTGGGGGGTGCTTGGATTTAGTAATTTCTAAGCTGCCTACATGGCAGTGAACAATGTAATAAGAGTACATAACACAGGGGAAATTTTCTAAGCTGCCTACATGGCAGTGAACAATTGAATGAGCTGTGCAACCTTGAAGAAGGATTTCTAAGCTGCCTACATGGCAGTGAACGGGGTGTCGCAGGGCAAGGTGTCTCAACCACTTTTCTAAGCTGCCTACATGGCAGTGAACGTAACATAGCCGTTAAACATATCGGAACTCACTTTCTAAGCTGCCTACATGGCAGTGAACTGCAAAGACAACAAACAAACCTTGCTCACTTTTTTCTAAGCTGCCTACATGGCAGTGAACTGTATTTTGTGATTCATCCCACCAATCAGCAATTTCTAAGCTGCCTACATGGCAGTGAACATCTTCCCTTCGCTCCAGTGCATTCATTTTTATTTCTAAGCTGCCTACATGGCAGTGAACATGCGGATGGTTTAATCGGACCACAAACAATATTTCTAAGCTGCCTACATGGCAGTGAACAAGGATGTGCAAAGTGCGCACAAGAAGAAAACTTTCTAAGCTGCCTACATGGCAGTGAACTAAACGCCATGATTAGAGCGTCCGCACGGTTATTTCTAAGCTGCCTACATGGCAGTGAACAGATGAAGCGAAAAGACCATACAGAATCAACATTTTCTAAGCTGCCTACATGGCAGTGAACTTGTTGTTTGACACAACCTGTTCTGCAAGCATTTTCTAAGCTGCCTACATGGCAGTGAACAAGTTAATAGCAGACCAAATGCGAACCAATGCTTTCTAAGCTGCCTACATGGCAGTGAACCAATGCTAACAATTATTGCTAGTAAAGGTGTATTTCTAAGCTGCCTACATGGCAGTGAACTGTTAAGTCAACATGCTATTCATCGTCAAAACTTTCTAAGCTGCCTACATGGCAGTGAACGTGTGTCGCCGTGTGATGTAATTCCCCGAAGTTTTCTAAGCTGCCTACATGGCAGTGAACGCAAAGAATATTGCAAAGGATCAGATTGCGAATTTCTAAGCTGCCTACATGGCAGTGAACAAAAAAATACCCTGTGGTTAACAGGGCTAGGATTTCTAAGCTGCCTACATGGCAGTGAACTGGTGAGTATTTAAAATCCTTTAACTTCCTATTTTCTAAGCTGCCTACATGGCAGTGAACTCTGTGCTGTAGAATGGGCAATTTTGCCAGCTTTTCTAAGCTGCCTACATGGCAGTGAACGCAAGACCCTGAAGATGCAACATGGGATTCGGTTTCTAAGCTGCCTACATGGCAGTGAACATTTCCTGTCCAATGGCTTGCTTCATGAAATATTTCTAAGCTGCCTACATGGCAGTGAACTTCATAGAAGTCGGTTTTTAAATCTTCACATATTTCTAAGCTGCCTACATGGCAGTGAACTAGGATTGTATGAAACAACAACAGCACCACCTTTTCTAAGCTGCCTACATGGCAGTGAACGCACAAGTGAGGGAACTACTTTCAATCCTGACTTTCTAAGCTGCCTACATGGCAGTGAACTTGTAATAACACCTTGTGAGCCAAAATTAACATTTCTAAGCTGCCTACATGGCAGTGAACTATCTTTTATAACTGAGTTCGCATTTGTCACTTTTCTAAGCTGCCTACATGGCAGTGAACTGATTGATAAGCTTAAGCGTAAAGACTGGAAGTTTCTAAGCTGCCTACATGGCAGTGAACTCATTTCCCAATTTTTTACCGCTTGTGGAATATTTCTAAGCTGCCTACATGGCAGTGAACAACTGAATCACCATCACCGAAAAAATTTGTTATTTCTAAGCTGCCTACATGGCAGTGAACATCCAGGCTACTGGGGTGAAAAAGTTCAGGCTTTTCTAAGCTGCCTACATGGCAGTGAACAGCAAGATTCATAGATCAAACGAGATCGAACATTTCTAAGCTGCCTACATGGCAGTGAACCTTCACATGAGCTTACTGTGAATTTAGATCAGTTTCTAAGCTGCCTACATGGCAGTGAACTTGCTTGGCGTTGAATATGCTGCTTTGCGTGCGTTTCTAAGCTGCCTACATGGCAGTGAACAGGCTTTTTGATGGTCTGGAGCGCGTGGGAAATTTCTAAGCTGCCTACATGGCAGTGAACATGACGTACTAAAATATAGAGAAGAAGTATTATTTCTAAGCTGCCTACATGGCAGTGAACAGTAATTTTAAAGCAAAAAATAAAGCTATAACAGTGATTTAACCCTTAAATCCTCTACAAGACCCAAGTTTTAAACCACTATCATAACCTATTGATTTTATTAAGCTGTTAAAGAGTTAAAAAATATTGGGTTAAAATTCGGGTACAGATGACACCGAACTTAATCCATAAGTGCTAAAAACCTGTGTTTCAGATTTTTCAGCAGATTGTTTTTCAATAAAGATTTTAAAAGCGTGCTTTTGACTTAATTCTAGATCTTCAGAAGAACTATCACTCAACATATTGATATAGGGTAAATCAGTCGTTCTTACAAACTTACCGTAGTGTGCCAAGGCATTTTCATAACTAAAACGCCCTTTTCGTTCCTCATGTCGTGCTAAGCGGGCAGCACTACTTTTCACTTGTTTACGCTTGTAAACAGCATAATCAGTGATTTTTTCTAAAGGCACCGCTTTAACAGAACTAATATGTACATAATCCAAATAACGGCTAAGCCATTTTGGCACATCCAATTGAATTAATTCCTGTTCACTTAAGCCAAAGATACGTAGCTTTTCGCCAATAAATCCCTTTTTCTTTTTAGGATCAAAACGATAATCAGGAAATGAAAAACCTATTTTCACCTTACTGTTTTCGTCTTTTAAACCAGCCAATGCAAGATGTAGCTGTTTATAAATTTTAGACCATAAAAAGTTAATTGAGATTTCATCATCTGGCAGAAACTTTAATTCCAGATAATACTTCATTATTTATCACTCTCGCCAAATACACCACCACGAACCAAAACCGCCATCACATAATGTTGCTGTTCAAGTTCAGGTGCTTTATTGTCGTTGACCCAAGCATCAAACAAGCTATAAAAATCTTGTTTTTCTTTTGGTTGGCGATATGCCTTACCTTCCGAGGTTACTGAACCGTATGGCTCAACTGCAATCGGTTTATCTGCATTTGGATACCATGTATCAATCGTACGTAGTGCATTACCAATTTTTTGAGAATGCATCCCAGCCTCATTGTTGCCAAAAGTATATAAAGTTTTACTCTTAGCACCTTTGGAATTGCTCGTATCTAAAATGAGTTCCTGTGATGGATAGACTTCTTGTCCTTCACCTAAACGAGAGAAACCAGTCACTTTAAGTAATACATGTTCCTGCCCATTTAAACCTGCTTCAACCCAAGCTGAAAGCTTTTGAATTTCAGTGTGTTGATCTTGATGTACTGTTGCTTCATTTAAACGATTTTGTAATGCATCAAAACTTAATTTTTCTACACTTTTACCATCGATCAAACGCTCAACTGTGACCGTAACACTTTCAGCACCAATACGGTTACGCCATAAAAAACGACCATTCGCGAGATTCACAGCATAACGATTTGCGAGTTCACTAAACTTATTCGCTGCTTCATAACCTGATACCACAGCTTCAAGGCGTTCAGCAAATGCAGCATCATTACATGCAGATGGACGACCTACATTTGGCAATACACGTAAGCTAAAAGTCACTGCAACAGTATCTTTACCTTGTGGTAAAGCAGCAACATCTACCGTTTGTAAATTTGCTTTATTAACGGCTGCATCAATATAAGCAGGATCAATTTCTTTAGTGTTTTTTGGGCGGTTTGAAATCGTACCACGTACCGATTTTGTTTGAATTAAAATTGGTGTGTTCCCTGTTCCTTGTGCAATATCCGCCCAATTTACAGCAAACATACGGCCATCTGATGCATCAAGATGACGGTTAAATGAAAGTACTGATGCAGTTTTTAATTTGTCATTCTTAGCCATGATTAAAATTCCTCTTCTTCTGTTTCAAATTCAAATGAATGATGTGTTTCTTCGTCTGTTAATGACGTGTCGAGTTCTGATTTATGTGCAAATGGTTGAACCAACTCATAAACCCCTTTTTTAGGCTCGATGTTGTAGTTCCATAAAATATCCACAATATTTTCAATACGATGTGGACTTTGCCATTCACCTAAACTTATTAAGGTTTCTACAAAGGTGGCAGGATAGTCATCATGACGTAATCCTTTAATCACACCTTGCGGTTGTACATCTGTTAAAGCGGCATAACCAATCGGTATCGGCACGAGCCAGCCTTTTAAATGTTCAGGGCGTGGTCGTAACGTCCAAACACCGTGGATTAATTCTTGATCGATTGATGATTCTTGAGCAGTGCTTACAAAATTGAAGCGTTGAATATCCAATAACGTATCGAGTGAATCAGGACTATTCTTCTGAGTTTCTAAATATGTTGGATACTGAGCCAACCAATTTTGATGGGCAATCAAAAGCTCATGACGATGCTGTAAAGCAAAACCTGGTAATACACTCCGACGCAGATTTTTGGTTTTATCTACCGCATCATGTTCTGACCAGTTGATCAATTTAGCCTTAACACGTTTATGTGGGAAAACAGAACCACCTGCTAAACGCATGTTATATACCAAGTGATTTAATTGATCTAATAAGCTTTGCGTCTGAATCGATAAATCTTCATCATTCGCAGATAAATGTTCGTCTAACCCATCTCCTGCTAAACCAATGAGTAGACTCACTTCAAAGTGTCCTTTCCCCTCCTCAATCATCGCAGGTGTAGACCCATCAGCTTTCAGTGGGTGACGAGCCAAATTGAGTTGATAAGGTGAGTAACGAAATTGATTTGTCTTGGTAATTTGAGGAGTAAATTGATGCGATATAATCCCGACCCCACAACATTCAACAGTTGCATATTCAGCAATTTGATTGAGCTGACGCTGTAAATGATGCATAAATCCAGTAAATGCACTTGGTGCGGGGAAGCCCCAAGTTAAATGACTGCTGATAATCGATGCATTTTCAACATTTAGACGTACAACATACAACGCTTTAGGATAAGTCTGACGCATTAGGCGAACTCCTCTTTCAGCAGTTGTAATTTGTCACGTAAAATTAAAGACCATGCACGAGCTTCATGATCGTCTAGATCCACAATCTTGCCTTTTTTAGTGAAGATCTCATTCAGCCATTTGCCAAAGTTATAACCCACTTCAGTATGCCAATCTCGTTCACGATAAGCCTGTAACCACTCGGCTTCTTCTTCCGTCAATTCTTCGGCATCCTCTTTATCAAAGAGCTCTTCTCGGTAGCCATAATCGAGCCAAAAGCTTTCTGCACGACTAAAATCAGAATCCAGTGTCCAACCTGATGGTGCACTTTGTTGAATTTCAAAACTCATATCAATGATGCAATCCGCCAATTTAGAGACTAAATTATCCCGCTGGGAACGGAATTCATCGTTATTACGACGATTTTCTTTACGATACAAAGCCACGATTTTATGTAACAAAGGCTTAATGTCTGTACGATTACTTAAATAGCCTGTAAAAACCGAACCCCGTTTTGGTAGTTCAATCTGCTGACCTTTCCAAGTCGGCGGAATAGACGGTAATAGCCACATGGAGCCACGTCGGTCACTATTAAGCTGTGAAATATTTTGCGGTTTAGAGCCACCAAAATTTTGTACCAAGAGATTCGGATACTCACGGCTTTCATGGGCATGGTGTATTTTTTTAAAACGTGCTTCACGTAATGCTTTACTCTCATCACTAAAACGATCATGAGAAAGCTGTTGATACGCTCGGTGAACTAATGAACTCGGATATAAAATGACTAAGGTGTGATATTCATCATCTTGCACAGGAAACAGCACTTGTTTAGAGAAGCATCCTGCATTGAGCTCTGTTGGCAACTGACTGAACGCTAAAAAGCGTTCATAACGTAACTGTGCAGTTTCAGATTTCACAGACAATGCTGAGATGAATTCCTGATTTGCATTTAACAACCGCTCAAGTAACGATGCACCATGAAAAGATAAACGTAGCATCTTAAATACATCAAGTACGGCAGCATTACCAATCACATCAGCATCTAGTTTTATGCCTTGGGAACCAACATAGTGATGTGATTTGTCCATATTGCTATAAAACATAGCTGATGCTTTTGAATCAGGATGGTGCTGTTTGGGTGTATGTGTCGCCAAACGTAATTGGCTAACACGTAGACTTGCATCTTCCAACCATGTTTCTACCTCATATTTTTCTAGCAGCTTGTCACGCTCTGCCGTGTCATCCGCTTTGAGTTTTTCCAGCTTTTCATTCAAACGTCCTTGAATATATTGCTCGATTAACTCACGAATGCTCGCGGGCTCGACTTGTTCTACTTCTTCATTCATCACTTCAATTCTACCTATCTTTAATTATCTTTATGATAAAAATTTAAACTTTTAATATTCGTATTTCAAGCCTTTTTTTCGTACACTTGAACAATCAAAATTGAACATTACAATTACTTCACTGCAATGTATGCAGCTTAGAAATATCTTTAATTTTCTTGATTATTCACTGCCATGTAGGCAGCTTAGAAATCGAGATTTATCAGGGCTATTCCCTGATAAATCCTAACCAATCATGGTATTTCCACTTTTGCAGGTCTTTTAATTCGGGTAAGTTCAAACTTAAATAGCGCCCACAATTTTCACTCCAAATTCTGTCATTTGGATTGACCTCTAAATATTTGTGCAATGCCTGTTGAGGATTCTGATTAGGCCAACAATGAATCTGCGGATTTTCATTTAGCTCAACTCGTCGAATTAAACTTTCTTCATACAGCCAATTTCCCGTTTTATCGTTATAGGCATAAAGACCTAACGCTTCCTCGTCTTCCTCAGCCCTAAATGCCATGAACTTTTCTGCTTGTGATTGTCTAAATTGGCTTAAGCGTTGCAAAATCCCCGTATAATGAATCGGTGTATTCCAAAAAGCATAGGTTGGAAATTTAATCGGTAAACTTCCACTGACTCGCATATCAGGGCTAATGCCTTGCCCCAATAAAATTGAGTGCATGCGATCATGCTCTAAATCAACCAAATTTGGATAACCAAATTTTTCATAGTATTTGTTTAAATAGTTTGCCCCCGGTTGCTGCAAACGTGGTATCGCGTCTAATTGATCTAGATGAGCTTTTCGAATTAATCCATCATCAATATCTTTAGTAATACCATTTAAAAAATGTCTATTCGCCTTAAACTCAAAACCTGTCGCTTCAAAGCCTGGGCGTGAAAAACAACTACGATCAGGGTGTTTAAAATGTCGAATATTGGTTTCCATTAAAAAGACATTTGGCTTGTCATAAGCTTCTATGCGATGACGTCGCACCCGTCCAGAAGCCTGAATAATCGAACGCATAGACGATGGTTCTAGGATCATCCAATCATAATCATGATCTCGCCCGACTTCACAGACAGGCGAAGCTAAAACCAAAATAATATGCTGTTGTTCTGGATATCGATTTAGCCATCCTTGCACCATTGGATGATCGTGTGGCTGTTTAGCTTGATTTCGATCTAAAATTTCGTCTAAATACTTTTCTATATTTGCACGCATCAACAATGGAAAACGTGAATGATAGACACAAATATGAATGCGTATATTTGGATCAATTTGCTGTTTTAATAATTGCTGAGCGATTTCCACTAAAGGGTCAATATTAGCAAAACGTATCAAGCCTACACTGTATTGTTTACCTGTATTAGGATCTGTAATTGCATTTTCACCATGTGCAAACATTGTGGTTTGCAGAATTTTTTCCGCAAACACTTTTTCCCACTTCTCCTGCGCTGATATTTTTCGGGGTAAACCCACCCATTCAACCGTGCGTCGCTTAGTGTAGTGCGCTTGCTGATTTAAGAACTCAACACGTTGTTTCGTAAATTTGAGATGAGCTTTTTTAAAGATAACGTTCGCTTGACTGTCACTAATATGCTGATCACAAGGAATAACCTCATGACAAATACTACTCGGATTTTCATCAAACCACGCTGCAATAATGGGTTGGTCTGCTTGTGTACGATTGGCATTATAAAATTTTCGCCCTGAACTATACGCCAAATACAAACCATTAATTTCGGCAGGTGTAAGCGTTGCCGATGACAACAATACACGACTACCTAACAAACCCGCCCAATGCACTAAACGAGTCAATGCATAATAGTCTTCAGGGGAAAAATCATCAGGTTCATCAAGGACTAAATCTGAAGACATTAAACGTAACATCGGTGCAATTTGTTTGCCACCACGGGTACTTTCGGTTGCAGGAATCAAATGATCTATCGTGCAACATAAAATTGGACTCATCAGCATTTTTCTAATTTGATGATTTCCCCTTAACCATTTGGCAAACATATGCTGCTGATCAAGAATACCTTCAAAATCTAGTTCATGATCATCATAATCTATATAAGTTTCGTCATCGATGAATCCACTTAATGATTCTGACCCTATATTTTCCGCAATATACTGATTTTTTTTGGGATCAAGATTCTCTATATTTTCTTCTAAAATTTCTTTTGAGTCTTTCTGACTATAATGCTCAAAGATTTCTTTAACAGCTCCACCACCGACCATGATGGCTAAATCAGTTTCATCTAAATCAAGTTTGTGACGTAATGCTTTCCCCGTTTGCAAGGTCAATGTTCTTAAACCTAATGCAATATTAAAACGTGCTCCTTTTTCAGGATCAGCAAGCCCATACATAATGCGCGTATTACCCAATGTTTTACCACGACCTGTCGAAGCTAAATTCACGCCAAAAAAACCGTGATTGGGATAATCTTTCTGTATTTTTCGAGCTAACTGATAAGACTTATCTTGCCATTGGTAATATGAATTATTGGTCTTCCCTTCCAAACTTTTTTGCTGAGGTAAACGATCAAATAAGGCATCTAGTCGAGTCAATGCACCCATGAGTTGTCTTACTGATTGACTTACTCCCACCAAATGATCATCGAGCGGTTGTTTTAATACACCAAATTTATCTGTATTAGCAAAACGCTCATATGTTGGATCATGCCATTTAGGATTAGGATCACAACTTGAATAATAATGATCTGACAGCATTAGAGTCAGCCGAGAAAGATGACTCACATACGGATCATTAAGCCCATTTGAATGAGGAAGATTCAGCAATTGCTTTAAATTACGTGCACATGAATTGACTTCTCTACACCATGTTTCACTGTTAAAAGGAATATGCTGTTTTTGAATATTCCAGCATGTTTTAATCTCTTTCTGTTGATTACTATCGCCATCGACATATTGTTTTGGATAGCACCAACTAAATTTTAAGTCATTCAAAACGGTTTTAAACTTATTCGTTTCATAACTTTTGTCTTGAGTATTCGGTATCGGTAAACGATGATGTGACACAATCAGCCACGCTGTTAGTTTTGCAATGGTTGGTAAATTTTGAAAAGGTGAGCCTGAGCCTTGGTCTATTCCATCTTTAATAACATGATCTATCCAAGAAAAATTTGGATCTTTCCCAGAGAGTGAAACAAGGGCATCAATCCAATCTTTATCTTCACTACCGCAACTTCGCACAAAAGCTTCAAATAATCTCAAAGAAATCCATTCATGTCTAAATGGGTCAGCTACTGGTTTTTTACTCTTCGAAGCATTTTTTAATTTCTCAGCAAAAAATGGATTAATTTTTCCAAAATCATGAAAAAGTGCAGCGATACGAGTGACTTGGCTGACAAAACTTGCCGAGTGCCAATTTCTATCACAATAATCTATTTTTAGCTGTTTTAATGTTCGATTTACTGGCACAACCCCAATGTTATTAAACTTATTCCGATTACCCACAATCCATAGCAACTCACTTCTACGCCGTCCCCGAATCCAATGACAACTCACCGCAGTACTTTTGGTCACCGTTTTACGCAATAACTTTTTAACAGCAATGAGTCCATCTTCGGTAATCACCGTTTGCCATGTGTTATCCCCAATCCGATCAGCAAAAGCATCCAAGACACGCCGTGTGCGAGGGATTGCTTTCTTCTCGCATTGACTAATAAAGGTCACAATCATAATGAATCCCCATCCACATCATGATTTTTGCAAGCTTGTGCTTTGACTTGATCAAACATAAAATCCAGTGCCTTATGCTCGGTAAACTTTTGCAAAACTTGTTGTCTGAATTCTTGTTCGGTCATTTTTTCTTTGGCACAGATAAAGGCATAAGGCAACACAATGGCATCTTTAATTAAATCCGCCACATCAAAGACCAATGCCCCGCGACGGGTTTTACCATGCATCACTGCAAAACCATGCGGAATCCCAAGCACCCAAAGCGTAGTTGCAGCCAATCCGTAAGCCAAATAATTGCCGTGATTTAAAAAATCATTGGCTAAATCACCCTGCTCAGGGTTACGACTAAAATCTTTAAGCCCTGTTCGAGTCGCGGCAATTTTATAAAGCAATTTCGTTGTGGCAGCTTCCGCTAGCAATAAATCACCAACCTTACTTTGCAACGGCACTTTTGCACGATAGCCATTGAGCGCTTGTTGAATATCTAAATCATCAACATGAAAACCATATTCTTTTAAATCTCGGTCTTTAGCCCAAATTGTGCGAATGTATTCAATTCGTGCGACTTGAAATTGCTTTGCCACGTCTAAACGTTTGGCTTCATCAAACCAAAATTGCATCCAACCTTGCATATATTCGGTTGGGCGATATTCACTTTGTGGCGTCATCCACTCAATTTCACAGCCCATAAATAAAGGGGTTCCACCACCGCCTGTAAAGCCAACGAGTACCCCAGCACTGGCCAACATGCGCATCGCGGCTTGCGTAATGGATGTCCCCGTTCCAAGCATAAGCACTGTGGTATTGGCAATCGGGATATTCCAATATTGGTTTTCATTTTTGGCTTCAGTCAAATATAAAACACGACCGTCTTTTTGCATGACACGACAATGTTCAAGATAGTACAGATTTGCACGCTTAGAATGTAAAATTGCCTTTAAATCTGAAGGGTTTAGTTGTTCCATTTTTTCTTGTTCTTTCGTTGTTTTGATTAACTTTAATTTACAAAAAATCAAATGGACTGAATACGTTAATTTCAAACTTAACGACAACTGATGTCGTCTTTATTAACCCTTATAAATTGAATGCTTTAAGTGTTACCAGCTCATAGAACAAAGATTTTTTTAATTTAGGTTTTCCCTAAGCTATTTATATTCTTAGATTAGCTCTTGCTCAGTCAGATCAGTGCTTAAAGCTACTTAATGTTATTAACCTAATTTAACCATTAACTCTATCTACATCACTTGATGCTAGTTTTCATACAATTAGACTAGAATTTCTACTCTTTAAAATGAAATATCTCTTTTCAATAAGTAAAATTTGCACAATTAGAGTATATGAGATGCAATATCAGCAACATACGACATTCATTTTTTTACTATATTTTTAAAATAATATTGGTGCGCTCAGCGCGCACAAGAATAAATATCTATATTATTGACTTTTATAAATAAAAAATTAAAACAAAATAGCTTTTACCGTAAAAAATACCGTATAAATACTATCCACTTTTTCAAATTGATAATTTGAAATTTAGTGACGTAATGTTTGACCTATATCAGATTTAGTATATTGAATCAGTTTGAGAAGTTATTCAAATCCTCAATTAGCATTTCAAATGGTATATCGGTTCTAACATCGTTACAACCCAATCAAAGCATTAGGTGATAACATCATCTTTTTTGTATTTGTTTTTTTCATGTATCATTCAATAGTACAATTTCAGGGACAACGTTATGTTTGAAAATATTGATGCTTTAAAAACAAAATTAGATCAGCATCGTCCTCTTTCCCCTGCAATTGTAAAAAATCTACAAGAAGATCTTATTGTTCGTTGGACATATCACTCAAATGCAATTGAAGGCAATACACTTACATTGCTAGAGACCAAAGTCGTTTTAGAAGGCATAACTGTTGGTGGAAAAGCGTTACGAGAACATTTCGAGGCAATCAACCATAGAAATGCTATCTACTACGTTGAAGATATTATTCGAAAAGAAGAACCGTTTTCTGAATGGCAAATTCGCAATATTCACCAACTTATTCTAAAAAATATTGATGATGACAATGCAGGGCGCTATCGCCAACAAAACGTATTGATTTCGGGTGCTACAATTACTCCACCCGACTATACACTCTTGAATGATAAGATGGCTCAGCTCGTGGATTGGTATAATTCCGAAGCGCACAAGCTTCACCCTATTGAACGAGCTGCTAAAGTGCATGCAGATTTTGTAGGCATTCATCCATTCATTGATGGTAATGGGCGTACCTCACGCCTCTTGATGAACCTTGAGCTACTTAAAGCTGGATATCCGCCTTGCGTTATTACGGTCGAAAATCGCTTAGCCTACTATGAAGCTTTGGATCAGTGGATGGCTTATGGAAAAACTGAGCCTTTCATTCAGTTGGTTGCTGAAGCTGTACTAGAGGGGTTTAAACCATATCGGGTTGTATTAGGTATTTAGTAAGCTTGTACGGTAGCTTGTACGGTAGCTTGTACAAAAATATCAAAATTTGGTTTAAACAAGTCCTCATCTAAGTTTAATCCAAAAACTTTTTTAGATGCTTATTGAGCTGTTGATCTCAAAATTTAAGCAAGGACTCTGCCTTGCTTAAATAAAAATTACTATAATGAAAATACTAAATCTATACATCAACAAATTGCCACTTAACAACCTGTTCGAACTCATCTTTATCTTGATAGTCTGTACGATCAGTTAGTGTTTTTGTCGTATTAAAATCAACTTTACCAGAAAGATATACCATTAGGATTTCAAAACCATCAACATCACCCCCCTGAACTTCTACTGTGACATCTTCATCATCGTAGTCATCTTTTTTAATATTTGTGACATCTGCTTTTACGGCAAAAGAAACTTCATTGTCGTCAAGATCCATTTTTAATAACCTGACTGTTTTCCTCTTGCCAGTGCTCCAATCGCACCCCAAACTGGGATTTGTGATGCTTCGTCAAAAATCACTACATCAAAATTTGCTTGAGTATCGAGATATTGAGCAACTGATAAAGGACTCATGAGCAAGCATGGCTTCAGTCCAACAGTACATCTGGAATCTGCCTCATTAATTCTCGTACTGGTAAATGTCGACGCTTTTTGCCTAACTCCTTATTCAGTAAAGTCCATTGTGCCTTATATTTATCTTGTTCACTAAAAATCTTATTCGAACGGCGAATGATTTGCTGACTCGCTCCTAACTGGTGCGCTCAGCGCACACCATAGAACCAATATAAATATTGATTTATAATTCTAAAAATAATATCACAACAACTTTTAGCGTAATCAATACCCTAAAATACTAATCTTAGAATGTGAATCCTAAATTCAAGTTAACACGATATAACCATTGATCTGAATACTTGGCCCCCATTCCGGATGCTAGACCCGTGCCATTTTGAGCTCCTCCCAAAACGTTAGCATTTTTAGCCCAAGTATAGTCTGCCCAAACCATAAATGGTCGTGCAATAAACATCGCTCCTGTCGTATTCATTTGAGATGCATTCCAGTCTTTTTCCGACTTATGGAAATAACTATAATCGTTATAGAACCGCACAGCCTTTAACATCCCCATATCTTGTACAGGCAACGTATAGGCTACGTTCAAACTTGCGATAGTCCCTTCTGAAGCAATAAAGTACGATGGCGTTAGACCATTTGCTCCCATTAAAGTCATACGATTATCTACACCTTCTGGATTCTTAGCATCATATTCATAATGAATAATCGAAGACTGTAAGTTCCAACGTTCATAATCACTATTGGTATGCAGACCTAGCGCGTAGTAACTACCATCATCTTTCGTACTGGTATTGTAAAGTTCTGAAACTGCACCAGATACGCCTACTTCGTGCTTACCAAAATTTTCGGTACCGAACTTACGGACAATACGCGTATTAATTTGATTATGCTTTTCATTGTGATAACCGGATTGGAATGGAAGATGATTTTCATCAAAATCTTCATATGTACCGGACTCTGGAGAATAACGTAAATCTGCATCTAGCATGCGTGGGTAATAACCTAGCTTCACATCCCAATTGGCATTGTTAAAATTCCAATTTAAACCTGGTGCAATGTTATTGCCATATCCTAAAAAGAAAGGTAAATGATACGTCCAACCATTTTGAGGATATGGATATATTGCAAATGGCTTATAAACCAAACCTGCTTCAATACTCTGCTGATTATCGATATTATATCCTATGTAGGCTTTTTCAATTGAAGTCATCTCCTGATCTTGGATGATCGGGCTCGCATTCAAATAAAAATCGCCATACTGACCTTTTAAATCTAAACGGAAAATATCAAAGTCTAATTTTCCGAAACCACGATTCTGACTCTCATCCCATTGTTCATAACGATGGTTAAACCTTAAAACCCCACCTATTTTAAATGAGTTCGCTCCATCTTCGCTTTTCCATTCTAATGGATTATCTTTTGCAAATGCCGTACCGCTCGTTGCTAATAAGGTCATCATCGTTACGCGTACTAAATATTTATTCATCTGTGTTCCCTCACCTTGAGTTTTATATATAAAACATTGTTTATCTTTTAATTTGGTTAAAAAAAATTGCTTAATCCTTAGCTTACCTGCACTTCAGAGATTATGCTTTCATAAGAAAATACAGTATTGAGTTGTTCTACTGTCATTAAGCCTTCAACCAATACGGCATCCTGTATCGTCCGATTTTCTGTAATACATCGCTTACCAATTTCATCGCACTTCTCATGGCCCAGAAAAGGCTCAAGCAAAGTGATAATACCCACACTATTTAGCATTCTTTGTTTAGCATATTCAGTATTGACTTGAAGCCCCTCGAAACACTTCTTATTTAAGCTCTGAACGCCAGTGGTCAAAATATCAATAGATTCATTCAGAGCCACAGCTATAACAGGCTCCATTGCATTCAATTGAAGTTGACCAGCTTCAGCGGCCAATGTAACGGTTAAATCATTTCCCATGACTTTAAAGGCTATTTGGTTTACAACTTCAGGGATAACAGGATTAACTTTTGCGGGCATAATTGAGGACCCCGCTTGTAATTCAGGTAATTTAATTTCACTTAAACCAGTGCGTGGGCCTGAACTCAATAGCCTCAAATCATTAGAAATTTTGGATAATTTAACGGCCAACCTCTTTAACGTGCTTGAAACTAAGATAAATACACCGCAGTCACTTGTTGCCTCAATGTAATCATCAGCACCCTTTAATGCTAAACCTGTGAGATGCTGTAATTTCATGGTCACTACTTTTGCATAGCCATGTGGCGTATTCACCCCTGTACCGATCGCTGTCGCCCCCAAATTAATCTCTAATAAACGTTGGCGTAATTCATTGATTAATTGATAATCTTCATTTAACAGCGTCGCAAAAGCTTTGAGCTCTTGACCTACAGTCATCGGAACAGCATCCTGTAATTGAGTTCGCCCCATTTTCAAATCATATTTAAAAGTTTCTGCCTTTTCTTGGATGGCTAAGCTCAAATCCTTCAAAGCGTTGAGCAAATCATCTAATTTAGAATAAACACTAATTCTTAGAGCAGTTGGATAAACATCATTGGTGGATTGAGACTTATTAATATGATCATTCGGATGTAAGAATTGATAATTTCCTTTTGGATGTCCTAAGAATTCTAATCCTATATTGGCCAAAACTTCATTACAGTTCATATTCATGGACGTACCAGCACCCCCCTGGTAAATATCGATAGGAAATGAAGACTCCCATTTACTCGGCTCGAGTATGAGTTGATCTGTCGCATACTCAATTGCAGACAACTTCTGTTGATCGATCAGATTAAAATGGAAATTCGTCTGTGCTGATGCCTTTTTAATAAAACCAAAGGCACGAATGAGATGTGTCCACTGTCCTACTTTTTGTGCTGATATTTGAAAATTTTCAGATGCCCTCTGTGTATGAATCCCATAATAAGCATGCGCGGGTACTTCCTTTTCTCCCAACAAATCGCGTTCTATACGTACATCCATTGTGCTGTCCTTTTTATTCTCTTTACAATCTGATTGCGTACCTATGCAGCCTTTTAAATACGGCATAGGTACACTTTTACTCTATGAATGATAGATTAATAAAGTTTTTTCTGCGGCGGGCCTGCAAATTTAAGTGGACCAATTGAATTCATATCTAACTCAATGACTGCTGGACCATTCAAATCAATTGCCTCTTTAATGGCTGTTTTGAACTCCTCAGCACTGCCTACTTTCCAACTTTTCACGCCCATAGACTCGCCTAAGGCCTGATAATCTGGCGTGTGCAACTCATTGAAATATTGGCGACCACCAAAGTAGTTATTTTGAATGCCACGCATTACGCCATAGCCCCCATCGTTCATGACCATCAGAACCATGTCGGTATTTTCTTGTGCCATGGTGGCAATCTCACCAATACCGAGCATTAAGCCACCATCACCGACTAATCCCACTACCTTTTTAGTTGGGTTTGCAATAGAGGCACCAATGGCATGCGCAAGACCTAAGCCAATTGCACCTGCTAGTGAGTGAATATTTTTATTTGGTGTCTGTACTGGAAATAAACGACTACCCCACGTACTACCTGACATCGTAATGTCACGAACAAAAATACCATCTTCAGGCAGTGCTGCACGCAAGTGATCACAAATAAGAGCATATTGATCCATTTGCGTACGTAAATCATCTATTGCGTTTTCACGAGCAGCTTTAATTTCTGCATCATAAGCTGCATCTACTTTTGATACGCTTGATAATGCCTTGACAACACGTGCAAGTGTGTCTTTTGCATCTGCACAAACAAATTGACCAATTTTGTAGTTACGTTGTTGTGCAACTGGGTTTGCATCAACCTGAATAATATTCTCAGGAAACACCACCGAATAAGTTTTGGTTTCATTACTACGTAAGCGTGAACCTACAACAACCAGTAAATCTGCATCTTGTAGTAATTTTTCAACAGCTGCTGAGTTATGGAATGCACCTAATGTACGTGGATGATTATCTGCCAAAACACCACGGGCATGCGTAGATGACACAACAGGAATACCTAAATCTGCAATGGATTTGACTTCTTCAACTGCCTTTAAGGTACCACCACCAATCCACAAGAGAGGACGTTTTGCTGTTTTAATCGCATCAGCAATCAGGTTAATTTCTGAATCATCTGCGACGGGTAATTGTAATGCTTTTACAGGACCTAAGTTTGCAGGTAAATCAATTTCTGCTGCTTGAACATCAATTGGAATTTCAACACTTACAGGGCCCATTGGAACTGTAGTTGCCACACGAATAGCTTCACGAATGACACCCACTGCATTGTCTGGGCTGGTAATACGAAATGCGGCTTTGCTTGACGCTTTTAAGAACGTGAGCTGCTCTTTGGTTTCATGAATAAAGCTTGCATCACGGTCTAAATATTCACGTTCTACTTGACCTGTTAAATGCAAAACAGGACTTCCTGCATTCATGGCTTCAATCAGTGAACCGACAGCATTACCAGCGCCTGCACCTGTACTGGTAAGTGCAACACCTAAACCTGTAAAACGTGAATGTGAATCTGCCATGGTCACACAGCCTGCTTCGCCACGTGCTGCAACAAAACGAATCTTTTCACGGCGACCGACTGCATCTGCAATTGGTAAGTTATGAATCGAAA
Source organism: Acinetobacter sp. ANC_7553 (assembly GCF_056779895.1). NCBI lineage: Bacteria > Pseudomonadati > Pseudomonadota > Gammaproteobacteria > Moraxellales > Moraxellaceae > Acinetobacter > Acinetobacter sp. ANC_7553. The sequence continues at coordinate 18,427 of NZ_JBWYIV010000003.1, forward strand.
TTACGCCATAAATGCTATCAACTTGGTGCGCTTCTAAAACACGTGCAATTGCTTCGCCTACATTTACTCTTTCAGTCATTTTCATATTCCTTAATTCTAAAATCTTAATTCTTTTAGTGTCTATTAATCAGATGGGTTAGTCCGCCCACGGGTTCGCCTGCTCGTTTAAACCTAAATAAATACTTTTTTGTTGCATATAAGACAAAATGCCCGAGCGACCTTTTTCACGACCAATCCCACTGTCTTTAAAGCCACCAAATGGCGCGCTAATCGAGAATTTTTTGTAGGTATTAATCCACACTGTACCCACTTCTAAGGCACGGGCAATTTTCCATGCTTTACGATAGTTTTCAGTCCAGATACCCGCTGCTAAACCAAAGCAACTGTCATTTGCTTGCTCAATTAAGTCTTGTTCATTGTCATAAGACATCACGACTAAAACAGGTCCAAAAATTTCTTCTTGGCAAGTTTGCGCGCTATTTTTTAAGCCTGTAATAATGGTCGGTTTGTAAAAACTACCTTTTGCAAATTCACCGTCAGTAATGGCTTCACCACCCGTTACAACTGTACCACCCTCTGACTTTGCAAGTTCCACATAACGATGCACCGATTCCAAATGTTTTTGATTAATCAGTGAACCCATATGAACATTTGCTGTTTCTGGATGACCTACACGTAAACCTTCGGTAATGTCGACCAAACGCTGCAAAAACTCATCGTAAATTGACGAGTGAATAAATAAGCGTGAACCTGCAATACATGCCTGACCAGCCGAACTGAAAATGCCGTAAGCAATGCCTTTCGCTGCAATTTCAATATCTGCATCTGGAAATACAATTGTTGGCGATTTACCACCAAGCTCTAACGAAGTCGTAATCAATTTTTCGGCTGCAATATGCGCTAAATGACGACCTGTCGTTGTACCCCCAGTAAATGAAATTTTGCGCACCAAAGGATGTTGTGCAATCGCATCACCAATGACCGAACCACGACCCACAAGCACACTTAAAATACCTTTTGGTAAGCCTGCTTCTTCAAAAATTTTTGCAAGCTCTAACGCAATCAATGATGTCGCTTCAGCAGGTTTTAAAATAACTGCATTCCCTGCCGCAATTGCAGGTGCAAGTTTTTGTACTTCACTGGCAATCGGTGAATTCCAAGGTGTGATTGCTGCAACAACACCAACGGGTTCATGTACGCTCATGGTCATGAAATCAGGTGCACGTTGAGTTGTTAACTCTTCATTAAAAGTTTCACATGCAGCGGCAGTAAAACGTGCAGTTGCTGCAGCACTCATCACTAAAGCACGTGTTTCAGATAAAGGTTTACCATTGTCACGTGTTTGTAGTTTTGAAAGTTCATCGGCACGTGACTCAATAATATCTGCCACGCGATATAAAATTTTTGCACGCTCATGTGGTAGCGAATTACGCCATTCGGGCTTACGCCAAGCTTGATCTGCTTTTACAATTGCTTCTTCAACATCTTCTAAACTGGCTGTTGAAATTTCGGCATTCACTGAGTTATCTGCTGGAAATAGGCTTTGAATCACATTCCCTCGACCAAGACGCCACTCACCTGCAATATAAATTTCTTTTACCATGGCACTCACCTATCCCTTTTAAATCTGAATTGTGTCTACGCTATTTCTGCATGCACGAATGACGCTCAGTGCAGCCAATGTTGATGTTTTCGGATTACTTTCCAAAGGCACACCAATCATTTCTATACTCATTTGACCAAAGCGACCTTCTGCCACAATGGTGTGTTTGTTTTGACTAATATGTGGATCGACCGTAAGCTCGACCATCGTTTCATCCATACCGATACCAGCTAAAGCAATCGTTGCAGCGACATTGGCATTTGCAGGAAAATTCAATGCAGCTTCTCGGGCTGTTCCTGTATAAAATACTGTTGCTTCTTTTACGTTATCTAAATCAATTAACTTTTCTGCGTAACTACCACGCCAACTGTTGGGACTTTTACAGCCCTTATAAGTCACCTTTTCTAAGCCACCTTCTTTAGCAGCCGCAATGCCATCAATTCCAGCAATTGCTCCTGCCAGTAAATGAAGATGCGCGCCCGATTGTTCCGCTGTTTTTTGTAGCTCTTCAAAAAAGGCGGTATCTGCCAACGTGCCTACTGAAATCAAACCTATCGTCCAACCACGTTTTAATACTTCTAACGCGTGTTCTTTAACCGCAGCTTGACCTGCAACTTCAATCACATAGTCAGGTGTGCCATCACATTCTGAAATTTTTGCAATGACTTGCACATTGTCAGCAACCTTTTCTTTGACTGAATCGATGCTACGTTCAGGAACAACCACCCACTTCAACTCAAGGTCTTTGGGCAAATGTGAACAAACTTCATTTGCCATTGCGCCAAATCCAATCATCATCAATTGTTTCATTGCATCACCTCAAATATGCTTATTGAAGCCACCCGATACATCGATAGTTGAACCCGTCGTATAAGATGCCATTGGTGAAGCAAGGAAAACTAATGCACGTGCTGGTTCTTCAGGTTTGCCCAATCGTGCCATCGGAATGCCACGTTTTTTTGCAATATTTCCAATCCATTCTTCCCAAGATTGAGTTTGGTCAGAACGCTCTGCAAAACGGCGTTTCCATTGTGCAGATTCAACCATGCCTAATAGAATCGAGTTCACGCGAATGTTGTATTGAGAAAACTCATGAGCCATTGAGTGCGTTAAGTTCAACAAGGCAGCACGTGCTGAAGACGTCGCAATCATGTGAGGCTCTGGCTGTAAAGCCAGTAGTGAATTTACGTTGGTAATAGAACCAAAATTCGACTGCTTTAAAGCGGGTAAAAATGCTTTTACAGGATGCAATACACTAAAATATTTCAGCTCAATTTCTTTTAACCAGTCTTCATCTGCGGTGTTTTCAAAGTTTGAAACACGTCCCTGACCTGCGTTATTAATTAAAATATCTACACCACAGAATTCGTTTTGAACTTGCTGTGCAAAATTTTCAACATCTGCTTTATCTAAAACATTACAAGTTGCTGTAAATACTTTGGCATTTGGATAACGCGCTAAAATTTGTTCTTTTGATTGTGCTAGGCGTGTTTCATCTCGTCCACACCATGCTACATTTGCGCCTTCTGCAACAAGTAATTCAACCGTCGCCAAGCCTATACCAGACGAGCCACCGGTAACTACTGCATTTTTTCCACTTAATTGGAAGCTCATATCCTTATCTCACATCCGTGCTGTTTAAAGCGACAATAAAATTTGATTAAACTGTTCTGCTTGATCGAGGTAACTTAAATGACCAGCATCTTCAATTTGGTAGCATTGGTTTAATTCGTAGCTTTCTGCCAATGCCTGAATATCTTTTGCGGGAGTAATGCCATCAGACATTCCCATCACCACATGGGTATTTTTTTGCTTGTGTGTTAAATAACTTTGTATTGCGTCATATGCCAATAAATAAGACGCTTGAGTGAATCCTTTTAAACTAATGCTCTGCATCACCAGCTCAATCAGTGCCATAACAGGTGCTGTGGCATGTGCAACTAAATGTGGACCACGCGATTGCGCCATTCCTGTTGCACCTAATGTTTGCAACATTTTCGGACGTTTTTCAAAAACGTCTTTTTGCTTTTGTTCATCGAAGCCTTTATACCCTTGCGCCACATTGGCCAATACCAATGCTTCAACACAATCTGGATATAACGCATTAAAGGCGGCTGCTTGTAATGCTCCAAGTGAATGACCAACTACAATTGCTTGATCTACATGCAATGCATCGAACATACTTTTTATACGATGTGCATAATCAGCTGCATTTGGCTGCATTGTGTCTAAAGCATCGGATAAGCCATAACCTGGAGCATCCCAAGCAATAAGATGAAAGTGATCAGCTAAATCTTCAAATTGTTTGATCCAAGATGCAGAACCCGAGCTAATACCATGTAAAAGTATGATCGTTTTGCCTTTGCCAGCTTCACGGTATGATTGAGTAACACCATTAAACTGCACAGTTTTTAACTCAAATTTTGCAACTTTATCGACTAGATTCATCACTTCCATCCCAATTAAATTAACGCTTGATTTTTGACAGTGGATGTTCAGGTGGATAATTTGGAATAGTTGGTTTCCCTGTTCCTAACATCACACACATCAACGCATCTTCATCGCCTGGGTTAAACAAACCACGGTAAATCCCTGGTGGAATCGAAATTAAGTCACGCTCTTTTAAACGTGTTGAGAATTTCTCACCTTCATGCTCAATGAATAAGTCAATTTCACCGCGCAACATGAAGAACACTTCTTCTACGTCATGATGAATATGTAATGGACCTTCACATTTAGGCGGTAAAACCATCGTTGAAAATGTAAAGTTTTCTGCAGGTACTGTATTGCTATCACTTGCTACACCTGTTGCACCTGTTCCCATATAGCGCATTTGAGCACGACGATATTTCGGGTCGTAATCTGCTTGGAATTTCAACGCATCAAAGTCATATTTGCGTGTTTCAAAACGGGCAATACGACCGCCAATCCACTCTTCTAAAGATTTGCCTTCTGGCTGTTTCCATGATTCAAATTGTTGAGTTGACATGAAAGTCGCTCCTTTTCAATATCGGTTGAAGCTTTCGGGGATGGCTGCTTCAGCCTGTTTATGACCTCTGTACAATGTGTGTTTCTCAACACACATTGTCTTTTGTGTTTATTAATAACGTTTAAGAAGTGGTACTAAGAAGAAAGCACCCACCACAGCAACTGCTGCTAAGAACGTGATACCTAAGTTGAAGCTACCTGTTTGCATCACAATTGCACCAATAATGACTGGCGCTGCTGCACTCGCAAAGTTACCTAAACCGTTGAAAATACCACCTGCTGTTGCACCGACATCTGCTGTAGTAATACGAGCAAGTAAGGCAAATACTGCTGCGACACCAAAGCCCCAAGCCATCGCACTTGCTGACATTGCTAAAATCACTGCGATTGGATTTGTTGCAAGCACCATCACATACATGAAAATACCTGCCACCAACAAACCGCCACTTACTTGAATTGCGCGCTTGCCTAATTTGTCTGAGAAAATTGCCCCAACAATCTCACCAATGAGCATGGCAATGAATGGGAAGCTTGAATAAATACCAAACTCTTTTAAGTTGAAGCCTTTGTCTTGAATAAGATATGACGGTACCCAACTGTTGAGACCCCACAAGTACGTCATCAAGGCAATGTTGAAAATACAGATCAACCAGAAAGCACTGTTGGTCAAAAGCTTTTTGGTATTTGAAACATGATCTTTAAAGTTCACACGTTTCTTCACACCTTCTAAATCGACAGTACGTTTCAGTTCTAAGTTACGTAAACCGAAGTAAACCAGTGCCATAACAATAAGTGTTAAAGCCGCCATAACAAAGAAAGTTGAATGCCAATCATAATGCGCAAGCACATACGCTGTGATTGGGAAACCTAAGAACGCACCGATTGGCGTACCCAACAAGAACATTGTTGAAGCACGAGCTTGCTGACGGTCTGTATATGTCTGTTTTACAATGGTATATGCCAATGCAAACAATGGACCTTCCGCTAAACCCAGTAAAATACGTAATACAACGAGTGTGGTGAAATCAGAAGTGAAACCCATAATTGCCATGAGAACACCCCATGACGCTACGCTCCAAAACAACATCTTTTTAGGGCAGAAAATATCGCCTAAAAAGCTTAAAAACATAGATGAGAAACCATAAGCCAACAAGAAGCTGGTCATTAGCCATCCTAGTTTTGCTTTGTCATTTCCAATTCCCATCACATCTAAGAATGTTTTATCAGAAAACAAAACCGCAATACTAATTTTGTCAAAAAATGCGAGCACTACGCAGATCATTAAAATGATTGCGGGTGTCCAATGTTTTAAACCTGTTTTTTCTTCACTAACCATCGTGCGTTCCTTCGATTATGTGTACAGTGAGTTTCCCAACACCGTTATTTCAGTTTCATTAGATTAAAATTTGGATCTTGTAGTTGTTTTGGATCGAGCTGTGTAGCATTAGCTATCCATCTTTTTGCAAGCTTGACCAATTTGGCTTCATTCACGGCAATCATATTGATGAGTCGATTTTGATCATCAAGATAAAAAAAGCTTTGCTGATATGGGTTAGTGCAACGAGTAACAAACTGAGCCGTTTTTTCCGGTTGATACAACCCCAAAATCTGAATATTGCATTGATATTGATCTGACCATAACCAAGGGATATCTTGATAAGCAGTCAAATCCCCTAACATTGATTTTGCAGCTGATATTGCTTGGTTTTGCGCATTCGCCCAGGATTGAATACAAAAACCGAGTTCAGGATGAATTGCCACATCACCTGCAGCATAAATATCTGAGTCCGACGTCTGCCCATACTGGTTTACGACAATTCCATCTTTCACTTCTAGACCAGCTTGAGCTGCAAGATCTTTTGCAATTTCAGCACCAGCTCCTACCACCACACAGTCAAAAACTTCAGTCTGTTGACTTGGATTAAAGACTTCGACTTGTTGATCAGAATGCTCAATCAAATGAATATTTGTTGAATTCAGATGAATTTTCGTCCCAGAATGTTCATGTAGATCCTTTAAATATGCTGAAACTTCAGGACTTACACTACGAGCACAAAGACGACTTCCATATTCAAATACCTCAACACTCTTACCCTGTTGTCGTGCAGTGGCTGCTATCTCTAACCCAATCCATCCTCCACCAATAATTGCTACTTTATGAGCTGTCTCTAAACGCAACGAGAGGTTATGACAATCTTGAATATCACGAAGCGTAAAAACATTTTGTATGTTCTTCCACGCACTCACTGGAATCCTAGCTTTACTGCCAGTTGCGATTAGTAACTTGTCATAATCTAAAGTTTTACCGCTTTTCAATAATAAAGTCTTACGCTCTTTATCGATCTGCAATGCATAATCAGGCTTATGCCAAATCACTGAAAAATCATTAACTTGATCCGAAGAAAATAGATTCAAACTTTCCACTGTTGCTTCTTTAGAAAGCACTTGCTTAGACAAAGGTGGACGTTCATAAAACACATTTTCTTCATTTGAAACAACATGAATTTCACCGTCATATCCCTGATTGCGAAGCGTATGAACAGCCCAACCTGCAGCTTGTCCAGCGCCCACAATTACAATTTTATTCATGCCGATCTCCCAGTCTTTTTTAGACTATGCTGGTTTAACTTGGCGACGAGTTTCATGGTCCAAACCACCTTCTATCGCCCATTCAGTGAAAAGTTCTAGTCGATGCTCTTCTTCGCGTGGCTGCCACTCTTCAGTCAAATAGTCATCGTTCGTGTAATATTCAAAAGCACCACCTAATGGTGAATTCACATACCAAAAATATGCAGATGAAATCGGATGACGACCTGGTCCAATAAATGTTGACCATTGCTGACGGTTCATATTCAGACCACCACCAATCACTTCGTGAATATCACGAACCACAAAAGCGACATGGTTTAAACCAGCAGGTTTATTGGGAATAGACAATAGGAATAAATCGTGATGGAAACCTTCGCCACGACAGCGTAAGAATGCGCCACGGTTTGTGTAAGCATCCGATAAATGGAAACCCAATTTTTCAATATAGAAAGCTTGTGTTGTTTTTAAATCTGGAGTGAAAAATACAACGTGACCAATATCAACAGGTTCTGCTTTTTCATAAACAGGGCTTGCTGCATTGACACGCTGAACGTTACCAAATTGGTTAATGCCTTCTGTACGTGCTTGAGCAACATCTTTCATAATCGTTTTTTCGAAAACAATGGTCATGCCATTTGGATCAAGACATTGCACTTTAGTACCATCTGCTAAAAATTTTGGCTCAGCAGAAAGTTTTGCTTTTAAAGCTTCAATGTCTTGATCATTTTCAACCCCCCAAGTCACTTCACGCAAAGTAGAACCTGCTTCAATCGCTTCTGGTAAACGTGCATCTGTAATATCAAATAAATAAACCTTGCAGCCATTTTGTGTTTGGTATAAATCTGCACCTTGAATATCTGAAGTAGTTGCTGTTAAACCAAAATCTGCCAAAAACGCTTTTGCTTCAGCTCGATCTTCAACACCAAATTTTAGAACTTCAATACCTGTAATCATGTGTTGCTCCTTAATTAAATACAAAGCCGCCATTTACAGGAATGTTTTGACCCGTCACAAAAGAAGACATATCTGAAAGTAGATAAATCGCTGTGCCGTTTAAATCCTGTGGATGTTGTTGACGTTGTATTGCTCTTCCATTGACATACAAATCATGACGATCTTGAGGTACATATTCTGTTGCTTCTACTAGCGTTAAACCTGGGCTAATGGTGTTGACACAAATATTGTCTTCACCCAATTCACGTGCCATAGAACGGGTCATTGAAATAATTGCCCCCTTACTTGCAACATAAGCCATTAAACGCTGAGCACCCCACATTGCAGTGTCCGATGCAATATTGACAATTTTTCCTGAACCCGACTTTTTCAAATGTGGAACGCATGCTTGTGTCACCAACCAAGTGCCTTTTACATTGACAGTCATCACGCGATCCCAAAGATCTTCGTCATATTCCATGAGTGACACACCGCCAACACCTGTTGCCAAAGCAGCACAGTTAATTAAGCCATCTAGACCATTTAACTTTGCAATCGCTTGATCTACCGCTTTCTGAACAGATGCTTTTTGACTTAAATCAATTTCAACTGCAGAAACATCTAATCCTTGAGCAGATAAAGCAGCAGCTTCTTTTTTAACTAAATCTGTCAAAATATCTGCCATGACAACCGAAGCTCCTGCTTCAGCGGCAGCTTGAGCAAAATCACGCCCTAAGCCACGTGCAGCACCCGTTACGAGCACTCGTTTACCTGCTAAAATTGGCAGATTAGCCATGAGATGCTTCCTTCATGTCAATGCGGTTTTCATTGTGAGAACCTTGAAGTTCTGCAAACTTTTTAAGCTGTTTCTCTGCTTCTTTTTTCATAAGGCGACGTAAGCGAGATAAACCAACATCATGCTGATACAAGAATTCATGCTGACGTGCATTTGGCGCTAAATTTTCTAAAATAATGCGGTCTTGCTCTAATACATCCCAATGCAATTGTTCTAAATGATTGCGGTACAAGAAGCGCCATACATTACGTTGCCAACCAGAAACTTTACGGCAACGCCAGAAAAAAACGCGTGTATTTTTTTCATCAATTGGCGTCGCAAAACCAACAATCCAGAATTCACCACCTGGACCAAACTGTTTACGATATGGAATAGATAAACGTAACCAAGCTGCACCTGTTTGACCGTATTCAACCCAGTCAAAGTTCACACCTGTTTGACCTTCTTTTTCAAAAACGAAACCTTCTTTTGTTGGACGATGTTTCATTTCTGCAGTTTTTTCACCTTCAGCCATTGAGTGCGATGTGCAATGCAAATAAGTCCCATGCATTGGATCCATTACGTTATCAACTGCATATTGATGGTTGACTTTCCAGTCCGCCATGCAAAGAAATGAACTCCATTCATCACTAGACAGTTGATCAGGTAAGGTCAATTCTGCTGGTGCTTCTTTAGCATCAATACCAAACCAAATGAAAATTGCACCATTGAGCTCTTGAGTTTGATAGGTTTTTACGCAGTCACTGCCTTTTAATGGGCAATCGTGTACAGCAGGTACATCTTCCACCACACCATCATGACGTACTTCAACACCGTGATACCAACACGCAATACGGTTTCCTAAGTTCCAACCTAATGATAAACGCGCACCACGATGCGGACAGCGATCTTCAAGTGCATGGACCTGACCTTTGTCATCGCGCCATACCACAATATTTTCGCCTAAGCGTGTGATACCCACAGGATTAGAACCCACTTCCCAACTTGCAAGTACTGGATACCATTGGTCACGTAAACCAAAATCTAAATATTGTTCAACATTCATATTTGCAATATTCATTTCGATGTCCTTATCTGTTAATAACCTAAACGTTGCATTTCAGCCGAGAAGCTTTCAACTGACCACTGATGACCAGATTCATCTCTAAACCCTTGATTGTTTAATGCTTGTACTAAGTTTTCTAATTCAGTTACACCTGCTGTGAATGCTGTAATTAAATGCTGAATAAAATCTTGTTCATATGGACTCGGTGCTTTGTAACGGTTTTGCCAAACCAAGTGCTCTACTTGTCCTGGAATTTGAATATTATTAATCCCTGCATCACTTGATGGTGTAGCGTTAATCCAATTTGCTAGCTTTTCGTTATATAGCTTCATTTGTTTTCTTCCCTAATCTCTTAATATTTAAAGCTGAATTTGAATATCGTCGTTTTCAACTCTCACGGGATATGTACATAAATCTCGACAGCCTGGACCACTTTCTAAACGCCCAGTTGGAATATCAAAAATCGCTTCGTGCAACGGACATTCGACGGTGGAATCCTCAATAAATCCTTCTGTCAGTAACGCGTATGCATGTGGGCAAACGTTTTCAATTGCGAAATACTTTTCTTCAATGAAAAAAATTCCAATTTTTTTCTCATTGATCTCAATTGCTTTTGGTTCTTCCTCTGCAACATCATCGACTTTACAAACAGATATCCAATTCATGAGACCACCTCCATGTTTTACCAACAAAACTTTATTTAATATTTAAAACATGCATTCAGAATAATCTTTAATCAAAATAATTGTCAATTAATATTTTTTTAGTAATCTCATATGCTTATATAAAATAAATATCTTGTAACGTTTTGATTGATAAATTTTGTTTTGTATATAAACATTGTGAAGAAGGTGAAAGGCCGTTAAGATATGGTGCAGGGCATCCCCTATATGGGGCAAGGTTAACTATAGTCAGAGCAGGTTTGTTGATGAATTCAAATGAAGTACAACTAATGCAAGATCCTGAAGCAAACAAAAATGAAGATCGTTACTTGGTTCCTGGACTGATCCGAGGATTAGCAATTCTTGCATTATTTGATGAAAATAATCAGGAAATGACTATTTCTGAAATTGCAGAAAAGATTGATGTGAATCGCTCTAGTGCTTTTAGATTAATTTATACTTTAGAGCACTGCGGTTACCTTAGAAAACTGACACAAAAAACTTATGCATTAGATAGCCGAGTTATGTCACTTGGTTTTAATAGCCTATCTAAACTATCACTAAATGAACTTTCATCACCGATTATGAAAGAGTTGCGTGATAACTTAAAAATTGCAGTCCATCTATCTATATTAGAAGGTACAAATGTTGTATTTATCAATAATGTACAATCTACGGGTGCATTCACAAGCACAGTTCATATAGGTACACATTGGCCTGCTCACGCAACTGTGATTGGTCAGCTTATGTTATCTAGACTATCTACAAGTGAAGTAAAGAAACGTTATACAAAGTTTACCGATTGGAAGGTTTTCTCAGAGCTTACACCTCATGATTTAGAAAGCCTATTAACTCGACTTGATGAAGTAAAAAAAGAACCTTTTTTGGTAAGTTGGGGACATTTCAATGCAGATATGGCAGCATGTGCTGCGCCGATCTATAATCAATCAAATAAAGAAATAGTTGCTGTATTATCTGTTAGTTGTCCAATTAACACATATGATGAAAAAACCTTCCACTCAATAGTGGCTCAAAATTTAATCAAAAGTGCTAATAAAATTTCCGATTTTATTTACAAGTAATATGCACTCTTTGAGTGCGTTCTATTATTTTTACGATTTAGAATTAACAAGCTTAGCTTGGATAAAGATTTTGATTCACTTTATATATTAATAGAAATTTCCAATTATTTTGTTGGAATAAATACGGAATGCATCATAAAGCTATAGGAAAAATTACTTGATTTTTTCAACCTACTTTAGCCAATTCAATTGGAATTAATTCTTATAATCAAATTCAAATCATTCTGATATAAAACCTTATTGACGACTCATAGCGATACACCAGTAATATTTTCTGAGGTGGTGGCAATTGAACTCACCAAAAATCCCTTATTAAATCTAGCCATTAAAAAACTTAGACTCAAGATTTTTACCCCAATTTACCCATTCCCCAATCGATCAACTTCCCCTCAAATTCAGGTACTAAAAACTCTATGAGTTCATTCAGATCATGCTTATAGATTTTTAACGATTCTGGCTGTTCTTTATATTTTTTATAACGCTCTACCCACCTACCTGATTTATCTCTTTCTACTAAGAGATCCGGTTTTCCAGTCACTTTCAAGGTAAGCATAAAGTGTTTGATATATTCAGGATGATGCTCTACCAAGTTATGTGCAACACTAACCATATTAGTAAAGCCATTCCCTACAACAAAACCAGTTCTTGCACTTAAAATTGAGTTAATTACCGTCTTAAAAGGTGCATGTAGAATATACTTTGGTGTATGAATTCCTATTAATTCAAGTTCGCTTCTGAGAGCAAACCACTGAATGTTGAATTGACCATCGGTAAGATAATAATTGTTCGCCCATAGCTCGTTGAATTCACCTAATAATTCAGATTTGCTCTTCACTGAGCTTTGTATTAGGGGCTCTTCCTTTTCGAGTGAATCTATATATTTTTGAAACTTCAACTTATCTGTATGAATTTTACTTTCTTGAAGATAATTGCGTTTTATACCTAGTTTTTCTATTAACTCATTGTAGTTAGATTGATAATCAAAATAATAAATCTGCTTCGTAACATCATCATGGATCAAATCCTGAAACTTAACCAATGCCCTATGCCATGTATTGATGACCTGATTATTCTGTATTTCAGGTTTTAGATAATGACATTCTAAGATAAAAGTATTCCTTTTGATCGACTCAGCAACCGTTTGACTATTTACCACAAACGCATTAGCATTATTATTGTAATAAATATCCTGCATTGACTGCTTCTTTGCTTTTTCTGTTAGTTCAAATTGGTTAAAAATCCATATTAGACAAGCATTATTATCTTTATAGAAAATTTTTCGATCGATAATAATATTCAAAAAAGTTGTAGAAAGTTGTCCTTCAAAGACTATTAATTGCTTTTGATACACAGCCGATACATCGGGTCTACGCCATTCTTTTAAATCAATACTTTTACGAACCTGTTCAATCTGAATATCACTAAATAATTCATCAACTTGAAGGCATCTATATATATTTTCTTTAAGTAGTTTATGTTGTTGCGTTTCCTTAGCAATTTGATATTTCAGTGCTGTTTTCTCTTCCTCTGATAACTGCTTAATATTCTTTACAGGGCATTGGAAGTTCGGATTATTTTCTAGCTCAGGAATATGTTTGAAATAAAAGGTTGCTGAATCATTAATATGCGTAGTTCCTGCACGTCTAGCAAGAGTCACAGGAGATTGACACCATGCACAAGTAAAATTAGGATTGGTTTTATCTCTCTTATATCTTTCTCTAATTTGGCTACGCCATTGCGTCAACTCCATTTCAGACTGTTGGAAGAATACATCAACATCAATCCACATATTTTGATCTGTATCAACTATATGCACTAACTTCATGTATTCCTCTCAACCTAGAAATTAAGTTAACTGATAATAAATTTTCAATGACTCTTCTAATTGGCTTTTCAATGTCAAAGTATCGGTAAATCGAATCTGTTTAATATCAGTGAGATTAAAGCCAACTCGATTTACTTTGAATGGTTCACTATCATTTTTGATTAAAATAAAGTTTTTATGTTCTAATCCTTTACCCTGATTTAACCCCATTAAATAACCAATTTCATGGTAAACATTACCGTTTTGATGACTTATATCTGCGATCAACAATCCGCTATCTTCAATAAGGTCTAAAATTTCATCATTGATATTGTGTGAATAACCTTGATTAAATTGATCAATCCTGATCTCACGAATTTGTATTTCCTGACCAAACTCTTGGTTCACTGCCTGTACAGCTGCTTGGATCGCTTCATAGTGAGGACGAGTATCATCAGAAAACTGCATTGAAATAAAAACTTGTTTACTTTTAACTTCTCGAATCTTTTTATAAATTTTTATCAATGAAGATGAATGTATTTGATCTAGATCAAAAATATGATTTTTCTTCATCCAATTGATAAAAATGGATAACTTCATTTGTGAAAGCTGAATGAATACACAAGCAACCACAATATCTACAGAAACATTATCTAGTCTTTCATTTCCTAGGATTTGATTGACGTGTCTTAATGCCTGTTTAATTTTATCAATTTCTTCATCCGATGCTGTAATTACATCTTCTGCTAGTGCAATATCAATCATCTTTTTTGAAAACGTTAAAGGACAATTAATAAAGTCTTGACCCAGATTAGGATAAACATCTGCTAAATTAGGTATCGATGCAATACCTAGTTTACGAACTGCATAAGTTGCCCAATCAAATTTTTCCTTTAACTCTTCATCATCAAAACTATCACTGGTTTCTCGTGAAATAATAGCTTTGAGATTTTGTTCCATCGTCAAAGGAACAGCTTTAGCATTGATATTATTAAATATCACACGCTCTGCTTTTTTATTTTCCTGATGAAGAATAGTCCCATGTTCTGCTTGAATTACTGGACTTAAAATAATACAAAATGGCGCATTTCTACTTGAAACAGATGAACTATTAAGATGCTCAACCGCAGATAATCTATGATTTCCATCAATTCGGTTGAAAGGCCTTGTGCCTTGAGAAATCAAAGCATCATCAATTGATAGTTCTACAAGCTGTACTTCAGTCCTATTTCTTATATCTGTTGTACTTTTAAACGAAACAGATTTAAGCTTTAACTGAATACCATCTACATTTGATAAAAATGTTTTTTTCGTACCATTAAACAATTGTTGGAAAGGAGGGATCTCTCCTCCATTTTTAATATTTTGTTTAACTTCCAAGCTCAAAATAATTTCTGAGAAAAATAAATATTCTTCATTCTGAAGATAATGTTGTAACTCTTGCTCACGCTCTTGAATATAAGCTCGTTGATAGCTCTCATCGGGCTTAGATAAACGAGCAAGTTCACCAAGTGGAGCAAAACCACGAATACAGAGCTGACCACCTAATGAATATTCTAAAATACCTCGGATAATCATTCCGTTTCTCCAAGAATTATTCTTTCAATTTCTTGTTTCGCATTCTCTAGAACTAAATTTGCTTCATCTTTAAGCTTTTTGGCTTCATCACGGATTTGTCGAATATGTGAGATTATTTCTTCCTGAAGAGCTAATGGAGGTAAAGGAATGTTTAAATCTAAGAGTACATCAATACCAACACCCGATTGATTATTCCAATTTGTACAAATTGAATAAAATATATTTGACTTTTGATAAAGATTCAGAATCAAAGCCAAGTATTCAGGGAGTATTTTAGTCTCATCCACTCTTAAAACAGTAATATGATTTGAATAAGTCGCTTCTAAATCTATATCCCAGTAAGCAGATTTACCTACAAGCTCCTGACTATTAGTATTGTTAAAAATCACATCACCTTTTTGAAGACGTTTATGTCTAGCTTCATCAGGCACAAATACATTTTTTTCAAATACAAATGAACCTTGAGGTCCTAAATTAGTTGGTCTAATTTGAAGAACACCTTCTTCCTCACTCGCTTGATCTTGACGCCCTACCCCCTGCCCAGAACTAAAGTCTATAATCAGAGTTTTTAGTTTGATAGATGTAAATTTACCTTTGTTGAATTGTTCCAAGTCTGAATTATAGTAAATCGGATCAAATCTTCTACCAACCAAATCCGAAAACATTCTTTTAAAAACCCTATCAGAAATAGAATTATTCTGATCGTCTAAAACGATACCTAGACTGTTCAAAACATCATCATAAAGTCTGTTTAACATCAAATCACTTTGTGAAATTTTTTTGTTCCTCAAAGCTAATACTGATTGATATAGATCAACGATTTGACTTTGCTCTTCATGTGAAGGGATCGGAATAATAATTTTCCCTAACTCAGCCTGTGTTATAGCTGGATAATTTCCACCGCTACTACGTTGTTTCATTTGAAGTAAAGAAAAAGGCATTTTTAATAGACAAAATAATGCTTCTTTCGACAAACTATCTTCCTTCAAATTTCTTATGATAGAAAAACCTGTAGAGGCAACTTTCACCTCATCATTATTATATAAACTAATTGCCCCCCTACTAGGTCTAGTAGTTGATACTAGAATATCACCGTTACGAACTATCATTTTAGCTCGACTTGGAGCATCATCAATCTTTACACATTTTGTATTGCTAATATTTCCACTCAATAAGTCTATACTACTGATTTCAATATAATGAAAAAAATCGGTAAATATAGATTTTTGATCCCATGTTTCATTGGAAAAGCTAACTAGATCAGCAAGCTTTTCAGATTTTTTCCAGCTGATCCTCTTTAAGTTTTCTTGATACTTAGGAGAAAAAAATTCAGGATCCCATCTGTTTTCAGATGAAAACTGCGAAAAATTAATAACAAACATATTATCTAGGTCATTAAAATGCTTCATGTTCAATCTCCTGAATAAATTTAGCTAATTCATTAGAGATCTCTTCAAGCTCATTCACCTGAGTCTGTTTCCCTGTTGCGTCATAACCAATATCTTCAGCTATTGCCATAAAGATCGGATAATCAGGTAACTCATTTTGCTTATTTTGCAAATATAGATCTTCTAACTTCTCTTTAAGATCATTAATCTTTTCACGATATTCAGCGTCAATTTCAGCTTTCCATGCTTTATATTCTTCAGTCTTTTTCAATACCGTCAATGACATCTCTTCATCATCATACGGATTATCAAAACCTTCCATTTTTTTAATAATTAAGGCTTTCTCTTTGTCCCAAGCTTTTAATTGTGTTTCATAAGCATTCTGAGTTTTTAAGTTATTTTGAATATTTAACTTACGCTGTTTTAAATCTTCTGTATGCGCTTCTGAATATTTCTTTAAAAATAGTACAGAACTCTTTACACCTGCGCCTGTTGCAGAAAATGCTGTTTGAGGCATAGAAATAACAGCGACAATTCGATACCAGTCTTCAATTTGATCACGAACATATTGCAAACTGCTATTGGTTAAAATGCCGTCTGGAATAACCACAGCTAAATAACCACCATCATTTAAGAAGTTATAAGCTTGCTCTATAAATAAAACTTCAGTGCTTTGAGAGTCACGGTTTTTGACACCTGAATTTTTTACATCTAACCAACCCGGTTCGTTATTACCTAAGTTATAAGTTTTTAGATAAGCTTGCTCTGTTAGCTTTACTGCTGAGCCAAATGGAGGGTTGGTAATAATGAAATCAAAGCTTCCATATTTAAAACCTTTATTTTGTGTATTTTTTTCAATCGTTTCTTCATTTAATAAACCATCTGATGAAATGACATTGGTATGTCCATCATCATGAATAATCATATTCATTTTTGCAGTACGAGCGATCTGCTCATTAATCTCAATGCCGTAAAGATTCTTTTCTGCAAAATCATGCCAATATTCATGCCAAGCACGATAATCATCTTTATCTGTTTCAAATTCAGGGTACTCGTCATTTGCATGTTTACGTACTTTATCTAGAGCATGAAGTAAAAAGCCCCCACTACCACATGATGTATCTAGTACACGAGATGTATTCTTAATTGGCAAAACATCAACAATAAATTTTACAATAGGACGTGGCGTAAAGTACTGACCAAACTCACCACGGAAGAATGAGCCCATAAATGTTTCAAATGCACGACCTTTACTATCGAGATCCGTCTCACTTAAATTGATTTCTTGTAAATAATTAACGATCGTACGAATACGCTCATTAGACAAACGAATATCATCTTTAAAAACTTCTTTATCGAAGTCTTTACCCTTTTGATAGATATGTTTAATGCGATCAGCCAAAGCCTGATTGGTTTTTTTTACGGAATCAGCTTCATCCTTACCAGAAACAGTAATGACCTGAAAGTCATAGACTTCACCTTTTTTACGACGTTTTTTTTCTGCTCCAGACAAGTTATAACGTTCATCCCAAATCTTACAGAAAATTAATTTATCTAATTCATCAAAAGCTTCTGATGGATTTAATTGACCACCTGCCCAAAGTGCATCATGTGCCTGTTTAAAACGTCGAGTGAGCTCATCTTCAGCTACTTGCTTAATGTCTTTAAACTCTTGAGTAACTTTTTTGCCAGTTTTAGGATCAAGATACTCATGTTTACCACCACCCTTAACAAAGGTATAAGGTGCTACGGTATCAGAGCCAAAATGAGGTAAATCTGTTAACGCCTCTTTAATATTCTTTTCTTTATTAAAACGATAAATTTCACTTAATAGCGTCGAATAAACCCAAATATATTTAACCGTACCAGATAGTACATTTGCATAACTAAAACATTGATTTACAGCCTGATTAAACTCAGCTTGTGTAACTTCTTGCTTTTTTGCCTCGACAATAATTACAGGCTTGGTATGAGAAGCATCTTCGTAAACAATTAAGTCAGCTTCTATTTTCCCTGAACCTAACGGTACGGAAACGAATTGCTTGATATTCTCAACTGGATAACCAAACTCTAAAACTAAACGAATAAAAGCCTCAGCTTGTACAGACTCCTCTGGATTATTGAAATTTCTAGATTTCCCTTGCTTTATATAAGTGATGGTTGAACCATCATCACTTAACGAAATCAACTTTGCATTTAAGCCCTGTTTAATCCAGTTGTCCATGTTTTCACTACTAAGAATATTCTAAATTGGATGGGATTTTAGCAAAATAAGGATGCAAACCAAATTTATTTTTTCAAATAAAAAATCATTAAATATCATAAACTTTTATAAAAATATTTTTGTATAAAATGATATTTCATTAATTTTGTTTGAATAATCTTCGTGAAAATGTGTCTCAAAATTAATTTTATATTTTCCATTGAACATAATTATTCTCTTTCCCCTGAGCATACACCCACTCGGCCACCTTATGCGAACGTTCCATATCTGTCAGAAATTCGATACACAATAAGTAAATCCTGCTTTCAATCATCTATCGTTTTCATTTTTGCTACTTAGGCTAATAAACAAAAAAATAAGGGAGCAAAAGCTCCCTATCTATTCACGGCTCGCCAACTTATTTTCAATCCATTGATGGATCTCATAAGCTGACCAACCGATACGGTTTTGAGTAATTTTGACTTTCTTTGGAAAAGTCGGATCGTAGTAGGGTGAATTCTCATCCATCATTTCATAGATGGTGGAACGTCCAACGCCAACTAGCTCTATGACCTGCTTGATACTAATCAGTTGGTTCATTTGGAATGTTTGTCCTACAAATGTACTCATGGTGTTTACTCCGATCTCATGATGTCGAGCAACTCGCTCATGAGATACGGCAATCCCGTAAGGATTTACCCTGTCCGATTCAATTCAACGCAGTCACGGAACCTTTTAAACCCTGTTGAATATCAAAAGACTCATTTTGAACAACGGACTGCTGTTGCTCTTCTCCCTGATGAAACTCCTCTACTACATCCAATCCTTCCTCTATATCCATTTCAAACTTCGCATTAGCAAAGCCCTGTCGTGCCATCTGATCGAGTGCCTCTTGATTAAATCCCGACTGCTTAGTTTGCTGATCAATCTCACGTGCTGTGTGAATCGCAGACTGTAAATCAACACCCTCTCTTAATGTTAAATCCACGTAATACACAGGCTGACGATAACTTTGTGTTGTACTCTTACCTCGTAACGTCAGTTGCAGTGGCAAGCATGAAAGCAAGCCGTTCGATGCTGCATGGTAGTAGCTCAAGCGAGCTGCCAAAGTCCGAATGCTGTTAAAGCCTGTGGTTCTAAAGATGAAGGTGCCAAATTCATCCGACTCATCTAAGTTCACATGCAAACGCCCATAGGGCTTACAGTGCCCACCTTGAGCCAATGGACATAAATCAGGAGATGGACATGGATGCTGTTCCACACCTTGATTGGTCAACCTCTGACAAGTCTGCCCATCACCCACACAAACAGGTCGTCCAGTCTGACGGTCAAACAAGGTGTACTCAGCACGTAAGTTCAGATCAGGATCATTAAAGATCATGCGGACTGGGATAGAGCGAAGCTTTTGATTTGGTGCATTGGCTCGTAGCTGTTCATCTAATGGGTGCTTAACCCATCCTTCTTTATTTTGGATCTGTGAAGTTATGGTAAATTGGTCATCTTTCTCAGGTAGTCGTTTGCCATTCTTTTCCACGACTCTCCCAATACTGATACGCCCAAGTGTAGGCGGTGTAATTGCTAGACCTTTAATCATTTTAATACTCCAATTAAATCTTTAAGGCGTTGGGTTCTTATATGTAAGTTTCAACGACTGCTAGAAAGTAGACATAATTACTAAAAAGCGAGTGTTGACTGCAAAAATCGCGACCGATTTGCTCTCTACACATGTTGTAGAGAGCGGGGAGCGATTTTTGTGCATTTTTGATGAAGTGAATGAGATGGGCTTAATCGATATAGATGTTGAAGCGACGACTGCCCTGTCTTTTTAGTGGATATTGTTCAATGAGATCAGGCTGATGCTTGAGCAGTGCTTTGGTCTCTAAACTGACACTGTCATTGGCTTTCTTCCAAACCACCGAACCACGACTAAACGTGGCACGCTCTGCATCCTTCATCATCATTTGGATTTGATGCTTCAGCTCATCAAAACGTTCTTGTTTATGTTGAATCTCTTCTTTCAGTTTGATCAGCTTATCGAACATGAGATTGGCTGTTTCGTTCTGTGATAGATCTTCAACGGTCAGTGGCACATGGATTGGATACAACTGCTGAATGGCTTTGGCTGCTGATTCACTTGCATCTACTGAAGGGGGGGTATCCTTTTCCACACATTCCCAGAAGTAGCGTTCCGCATTAATGATGTGCTCAATCACAGATTCAGAACGAGTCACTTTAAAGATTTTAGTTTCATGCCCACAGAGCAACACACAAACATGGGCTGCCTGTTTTCCTGTCACAGCTAATTGGTGCTGTACCTGACATAGTACATAGAGCGGTACGCCATCACGCCAAAGCTTAGCGCCATGTTCCCCTGCTGTTTTACATTCAAGGATCTGTACTTCATCACTGCCGACAACGGAATAATCTAAGTTTGCTAACATGAAATGCTTATCAGGGTCAGAGTGCTGTAACACAGCATTGACTCGACGTACCTTATTATTGGTGTGCATGCTGTAATACTCAGCCACCAATGGTTCAAGTTGCTTGCCCCAATACAGTGGTGCAACACCTGTACTTTCATCTTCAATGGATTGTGTTTGGCGACCTGTTTTGATCAGCCACAGTTCTAGCATCGACATGTAGGGATTTAAACCACATGCTGTTGCCGCGTCACTACTCCCAATACCTTGTTTACGAACTTCAAGCCAATCTTGATACGCCATATCCTTGGTGCTGACTAAGCGTTTAGCAGAGTTAGCTCGCTTGGTTGTGGTTAATGGATTTAATGCTGTTTGCACACCTGCCTGTACAGGCTGATTTGAAATCGGTGCGATTTGATTCATAGTTCTATCCTTATAAATTTCAGTTTTTTGTAAAAAAGAAGCGTGTAAATAAGCCATACCCGACACGAGGTCGGGTATGGCGATATGTATGCTGATTCAGATTGTTGATTGTGAGTTGAAAGTAGGGAGAGTTACGTGTGTGCTGTACTCAGCGATTGTTTAGACTTGCGGGGTTACGATTACATGAGCTTAGGCTATCAAAGATAAAGCCTGTTCGAGTCCACGTTGTTTAAGACCTGCGCCTGCACCAAACCATGCTGAATCGAGACGATGATCCGTACTCATGGCACGACGTTCATGATCAACAAATTCCGTGATCGAACAGAGTAAGCCATAAGCCGTACCTTTAGCAGATGAAAGTTCTGCTCCTCGTCCCTGACCATTAAACATGTCGAGTGCTTTAGTCATGGCTCTTCCATTGGGTTCAGTTTTGTTTTGCTGTGGTGGGTTGCTTGCTACCTGACGATAGAACTGAATGATGTTCTCTTCAGGATCGTTTATTGACATGGTGCTATTGTTGAACACAGCATCAAAGTAAGCTTTGGCTTCCTGTTGACTGACTTTACGTTGCGAGAGCTGTTTCATTTCATACATGTGCTCATCCCATGCACGCACTGAAATACCCAATTGCTGCTTCACCTTCTCTGCATCGAACTTGGTGCTGTGCGGCACTTTGACTACACCTGAACTTGCAGTTGCACCTTTCAGGGCTATCGCAAGCGTGTTGTTACACACGACTCGAATACTGGTGAATTGTGCTGTAGTTGCTAGCGTACCATCACATGCAGAGGCAAGGAGCACATAGCCATTACTAACATCCTTTCCTTTCAACGCTGTGCTTTGACCTGTACGTGCTAAAGCCCAGAACTTCTTACCACCTTTCAGCACGCCTGCTGTTTCTAACTCAAAGCCAGATTGTTCAGTCAGATCACGGTAGAACTCTAGAATTTCTTTAGGTTGTACTTCCTGATAACGCTGACTGACCACAGATAACGGTGCATGAGTATCTGAGCGATACAGCACACGTTGTTCTTCAAAGGGCATGATGATGCTTTGACCACGTTCATTCTGAGCCATGTAACTGACATTGGATGATTCGATGCGCCAATCCATGCCTGCTTGTTGTGCCCAAACCTCGAGTGGCTGATTTGGACTGAGTTGATTACCTAAGCCATGCCAAGGGGTTTCGCCCACATAGGCCATTTGTTCTAATTGATGTGCCATGATTTTAACCTCTATATTTGTGCAATCTTCAGCTGCATAAAAAAAGGCCTGCTGGGGAAGCAGACCAAACTTGGACATGTAGATATTCAATCACTGTGAAATCTACAAAAGATTCATTTAGATGTTATATATCTCTATTTTTTTATAATTGATGGATACATTTGTTTAAAATTCAGCTTAAAGTTTAGCTCGGTCAAATTGACCTAAACCCTTTCAACGATTATGATTCTAGCGCTGGCCTACATTGCCAGTCGGTTTTAGCAGACCGTAGATCCAAGCAAGAAATGGCTCAGGTTATTTCTTGGGAATCCTCTCGTCTCCCTTTTTTCTTAATGGTAGGACGGAAGGGGGACACCTACGGGTGTGCTGGTTCCTTGGATCCCAGTCTGCTAACCCCTTTTCGTTCTGCCACCATTAATTAGCAGTAATGCGGTAGAACTTCTTAATTCCAAGGAGTCAACCATGACCAATTTTTCTTATTTATATCCCTCGCCTTCATTGCAGCGAATGAATACCCAACGCTTTTGTATGGGTGTGTATTCACACAAATCAAAATAATTACATTCACCCACATTTTTTGGTGATTACTTTTTAACTTAGCCTTTCTTTGAGGAAGGTATGAGTGTTTTGTCATGAAAAAATTTTGCTTTTTGATGCTCATCATTTTTGGGATAAGTGCTTGTCATTCAGATTCGTCTTCACCTGTATCTGTACGTCTTGACCTCATGCCGAATCAATTCTATATCCCTAACAATCCCTATACCCCTGCTTATTTCAATTCCGTGATTATTCAAGCAACTAAAGATCAAGTCACTATAGAAAACATTGTCATTAATCGTGGGCAATGTCCTTTATCTTCGTGGAGAAAAAACATGTCCACACTGAAGTTTGGGCAAAGCTATCAAAGTGTTATCGATTGCCACATTGAGCAAGTCAGAGAAGTCACCGTTAAGACCAATCAAGGTGAATTTACTTTTAATTTTTAACACGCTTTTACATCAATATTTATAAATAATGAGGACATAATAATGAAAGGTAAGATTTTAGATTTTTCAGTACAAGATCAAACAGGTCTAATTCTTGGCGACAATCAACAACGCTTTACATTCGACATTCACGAATGGAAGGATTCTCTCGCTCCAGTACGTGGACTATCGGTAGATTTCGACGTCAACTCAGAACAACAAGCAATAGCCATTTATCTGGATATCCATCAGCAACAACCGAGCCATGCATCTCAAACCCTTGGTTCCGACTCAAATAATACGCTTCAACAAGATGAATCTAGTCAGTCAAACCCATCGTTGTTGGCTAAATTTGAAAAGTCTGAAAATCATTATCGTCAAGCCATTATCGCTTGCTTTAAAAAGTTTGCTGATTTTAAAGGCCGTGCACGTCGTCGTGAGTTTTGGTATTTCGAACTCTTTTGTGTATTGCTCAGTCTTGTGCTTAGTCTGTTTAGCGATAGCTTAGCCACTTTGGCAATGCTCATCACTTTCATTCCAAATCTTGCTGTTAGTGTAAGACGTTTGCATGACATCGGTCGTTCAGGCTGGTGGATGCTCTTGGTCTTTATTCCCATCATTGGCATCTTGTGGCTTTTGTTTTGGGCGACTCAAGAAGGCACTACAGATTCAAATCAATATGGTGAATCACCTAAAAACTAAAACACGATTCTTTATATTACTAATTCAAGGATTTCAGAATGAAAAAAAGAATTTTATTCCCTAGTTTGATCGTTTGTTTGGCATTATTCGGTTGCCAACAAAAAGATACAACGAATGATCAAGTAGACACACAGGCACAACAAAATAGTGAGCCTACACCACCATCGGGAATCAAACATTCTAAATTAGGAATAATGGCAATCGAAAGCTATGCTCAAGCTGAGCTACAAACATTGCTTGATTCTGAATTTCCCAATACCTATACCGCTTTACCTCTTCTCAATGTGCAATATCTTCGTCGAGATGATCAAGGTCTTTATCTCTACTCAAGCAGTTTAAGATTTAAAGAAAATAGTTCAGGGCAAATTCTGGGTTGTGATCAGTCTGAAATATCTTGGAATATTGACACCAATGACATTGGTATCGGACTTCAAGGTAGTTGCTTTAATGCTGTAGATGATCAGACTGAATATTCAGGAGATCATTCATCACAAACTATTCCCAAAGAATCACCTATTAAAATTATCCTTGAGCCTAATCCTGCTCATAACTTTATGTCGATTCTCAAAATTCAATCTGTGGTGGATGAAGTAACGGTACAAGACGTTCATTTAAATCGTGGAAACTGTCCGCTTTACGCAAAAATGAATAGTCCTCGCAAAGTCACTTTTGGCAACTGGATTTCAGTGGATGCCAATTGCAATAAAAATAAAATTATTGAAGTGACCATTTCAACAGATCAAGGTGACTGGATCTTTAAGCCTTAAAAAAACCAAAGTCACGTTAGCAACATGGGAGTGGTATTGCTCCCATGTTTTTTAGTTTAGTAAAACTTTTGTCCACAATCTTGGCAATGAAAATAAGACTGTGTCACTGCTGTAGATTGACTCCCCAATACATTATCTAACAACCCACCAACAACAATGCCTGCAATACCTCCGACTAATGGTGAGATCGGTAAGCTTTTGGAGAGGGTCGCTCCGATTGTGGCAAATGATGCATTGGATGAGAAAATATTTTGCGAAGGATAATTTGAAGGTTGTGGCATGGCACGGGCAACATGCTCTGAATGGCAGTGTGGACAGTTAATTTGCATTAGATATACCTCTATAAAAGAAAAAAGGCTTATCCAGTGATAAGCCTTGAAAGAGAAGATGTTTCTCATCTAGATGATATATATTCAAAATTATTTCTAAATGATGTACGTTCTCGATATCGACGATCACTACGACGATATTTACTCATACCAAAGGTACGCATTCTCAAGGGTTTAACCCGTAAATACTGTTTGTCCTTTTCAGGATTTACCAAGTAGGAACATACATGCTTCGCATTCTCAACCGATCTTAGATCATTTCGGTAAATCATCCCAATGCCTAGCTTCCCCGACTTTCTGAACTGCTCTTTATGCTCCGTACTATTGCAATTAAAGCCATAGCCATCCTGTTTCGTTATCTGCTTCCAGCGCTCAATGACTTCATTTGCATAGTAATAATCTTGCTTTTTCACTGCACCGTTATAAATCATCAAGAGATGGCAATGGTAGCCCTTTTCCTCTCCTTGCTCTAATGCCCATGCATAACCCTCTAGATCACTAAAACACCTATCCCCATCCTGAATATATCCTATTAACTTTTGTACATCATCCCTAAATAGGCGAATATCAATGTCAGCATGTTTTTCTTTTATATAGGCTAAATCAACCCTAACAAACAAGAGCTTGCTATAATGTTGAGTTAAATTATCAATATGCTTAAGTAACTGTTCACGATTACGTTCTTCAGCCTGATAGAAGTTTTTTCTCTCAACCTCACGCTGTCTTACGAATGTAGTAAAAAATGCCTGAACATCTTCAAACTTCATCTGATAAAGTTGTTCATAGTCAACTTTTCCATTAATGGTGTTTTGCTTCTTTAGCTGAAGAATGGCTTGGATATAGGCGGAATACCAAAGGTTATCATCATATTCAAAATCTATTTCGTTTATAAGAAATTCGAGTTCTTGCTTAAAACCTTCCCAGCCTATGTTGCCAGAGTGATAAATGGTTTTCTCAACAAAATCTTCTATGTCAATGAATAGCTTTGAATGATTACAAGTTGAAAAGTTTGCCATGGTAAAATCTCCTATGTGATATGACGCTACATAAGAGAAGTGAAATATGTTTTATATTACAGAGGGTCCTAGAATGTTTACCGCTATTAGTATTTCTAGATAATTATGTTTCTTAAAATTGTTTATACGCTTTTTACTAAATACTAGCCATTGCTAATGAATGCAGAAGATTTACTAATCTCCATAAGAACAGTCATAGCACTGTTCAAACAATAAACTTAATCAATCATACTTATATAAACTCTATTAATTTTGTATATGTTATAAATATAACTATAAGTACTATTAACTTAATTAAGTACATGTATTATAAATACAATAATATTAATAACCTACTAAGCAAACGCACATGGACCAAATATAAGAATAGGCACTTAGCCTGCATTTCATCTCGTCCATTGAAATATACTCCCATAGGAACAGCGCAGTAGGTGCTATAAATCCTGTTTTGAAACTATTCCCTTAACAATATGGAAGCGGAAGTTATCTCCTGCCAGAAACTTATAAATAGAATGAAGGGAGCCAAAGCTCCCATATACTCGTACTCAACGGCTATTCAACTTGCTTTCAATCCACTGATGTCCTTCTAATGCTGACCAACCAACTCGTCCAGTTGTTAAATGTACAGGCTTTGGAAATGTTGGATCATAACACTCCATCTTAACGTTTATAAGCTTGTAAATTGTGGCACGACTAATACCAGTAAAGAACACAACTTGCTTTAGGTTGATAATCTGATGCATGGTAAAGGTTTCACCAACAAATGTATTCATTATGAATGCTCCTCAATGATTAGACTGAGCTGATTTCGCTCAAATAATCAGGGAGTTCTGTGAACTAATAATAAGATTCCATTTTCCGACTCAATACTATTTTTCTAATGCATTGTTAACTAGGTGTCATTTTTTAATGCTATCAAATGCATCTATAGCCCGTTGAATGAATTTAGAGCTCAATTCTTCCATAGAGACCACTTGCTCCTCATGATCAACATATTCTTCATCAAGCCCCACATTTTCTTTCATCTTCGACTAAGTCAAAATATCCCCCTGTTTAGTTTTTGATTGTTTGGGCTTTTCTGCAACTACATGCCCTTTCAAAAACTGATCCAAGCTTCTAATCCTATGACCTTTATCAGTCGAATCCAGATTTTCTAGTAAGTTAAATTCCCATCTACACAACAGTCCATGTGCTGCATAACAATCAGCAAGCTCAGATTTGAAAGTTTGTAATTTTTTACCGTCATAATGCTTGATATGTAAAAAATCTAGTGATCGCGGTAAGGATGTAATCATAGCGCTTTGGCTAATTTTGAGATCTTCATTTCTGAAAAGTTTTAAGTAATTGAGGCTAGTGTCTAATGATCCTTTTTTACTTTTAGAAATCTTCTCCTTTTTTATAGAGATGTACTTGCCCCAGTACTCAATTACTTTTCTTCTGGATTGCTTAATGCATTCTTCATTTTTCTGTTCATCATAATCGGACAATGTCTGAGCATTAAAAATCAATGTAATATCAGTATTCAGTACTCTGTCTATAAACATACGTGTACCAACATAAGCAACTAGACTCTCACCACTTATTTTTCTAGTTCGCTTCAGATTTTTTAAGAAGTCTGTAAGCAACGCATTGAATGCAGTAATGTTGTCCTCTGTAGTAAAAACGTTATTCGGTTGGTAAGAAAATATCAATCGAAAAGCGAATACATCTTGCCTGATTGTTTGATTTAAATAGTCTTTTGCTTTAGCTTTATTTCGTTTAACACTCACGATCTCTTGTTTTTCAATATCAAAAAAAGAAGGCCCTCCTTTTAAATCGCCTGCAATATAATTGTCTAGATTTTTAAAACTATCTAGGCAAAACTTCAAATCTGCTATGCCATCCCTATTGATTTTAAAATTCCATCGATTCCTAATGAATAGTCGCAGAAATATTCTTACCCGCCATCCAATAAAATCTAATTTTTCTAATTTTTCTAATTTTTCTAATTTTTCTAATTTTTCTAATTTTTCTAATTTTTCTATTAAGTTAAGACCCAGTTGCTTTAACTGCTGTGCAATATGCAAATACTGCTTTGCCAATTGAGATAAACATTTCAATGGAGCTTTTTCAATCTGACTTTGTGGCAAGTATTCTTCAATCAATATCTGAACTGGGTTGTACTGAACCAACCGCATGAAGTGCTCAATAGACACAAATAACTGTACACAATTCTCTTGCTCTCTCCACCCAAAAGGCAACATGTTTTTGTATTGTGAATAAACTAATGCTAACAGCTTTAAATCATCTTTGGCTTGTTTCGGTAAGTTATTATTTTTCCAAATCTGCTTAGCTTCTACACTGAAGTCCAAATCAATAAAATCATCAATTTTTTCAACACACGCTTCGATCTTCTCCCGATCCTGCAGAAGATTGACATTGTGGTCATTACTTGAAGATCTTTTAATTGCCATGAGTGAAACTGGATGTTCTAGATATTTATCTACGTAAATACTATCCGCTACCCGCACCAAATCAGGTTTAAGGAAAGAATCGACACGGTAGAAGTAGCCAAGCACCCAATATTCAAATGCCTTTCTTTCAAACCTAGAACGTGCCTTAATAACCTCTTTATATCTAGGATCCAATGATTGAATTAAACGGCCTAAATCTTGTATATCAACTTTAAACGGCTTATTACCCAAATGCTCATCTGCATCCATCTGTAATTCTAAATCTTTCTGTATAACGGCTCGTATCTTTCTTGAATCCAGCTTTTGATTTTTAAATAATAATATCCACTGCAACACAAGACTTGAATTTATCCCTATCTCAATACGAGAATATTCAGCAAGCAACCCATACCTTTCAACCAGTAGACGAAAACAACCTCGTAATTCGATTCGCTTTCTACTTAAAGCCTGCCACTTTCTACCAATTGTATGTTCCTGTGGCGTCAAGGTGATCTCAAAACACATCACCCTTGAAGACTTATGGATTGCTAGAAACTCGTTAAATTGTCTTACCCCCTCATCAAATTGCTTATAAACACCCAAAGTTAGTTCTTCGGTAAGACAGGTGGCTACCTCGGAATCAATATTTTCTGATTCAGCAAGTTCTTTTGGCTCAGTCTGCCCTACATGTAAAACACTCAAATACTTTTCGAAGAAATCAAAAATAGCTTCATAGGGAAATGTTTCAACTTGCCATCTTTGTCCCCTTTTCCAAAAAAGAGTATCAGGATACCTCTCAAGGTACGCGATATAGGATGCTACATTCTTACTAAAATTGTGCGTTGGCTGTGCATATTTGATTAAATCACGCTCAACACGTAAATCCTCATAAAACGTTATAATCTGATTTAGTCTTTGCTGATCACCATGTTCTTGAGCAGATAAAAACTCATCCCTTGTCGGATAAGCTCGCTCATAAACTAAGCCAAGTTGACGTTCTAGATTTTCTAACAGACATATTGTTTCGTAAAAAATGCCCTCTGAAATCTCTTTGCCATGTTCTTTATAGTTTATCCATTTTTGGTTGTATCTTTTTTTTAGGAGAAGAAAAAGATCTTCATTACTAATCAAATCCACATCTGAATCGCGACTCACAACTTTATTATCATCATTTTTTAGCTTGTTCGTATGCACTTCAGACACCTCTTCATTCAATACAATTGATTAATTATCTTAAAAATAAAATACACCAAGTCAAATAAATAGATATGAAAAGCCAATATAATACTAAAATCGTGGTATTTAAAGAGGTATAAACTTACACCACCTTCTTATAAAGATTAAAATTCCAATATATTAATACATTAATTCCAATAGAATAATTCATCAAATCCAATTTATGTCTATTTAAATTCCAAGTAATAAATTATAGTTTTATAGGAATAGATTTGTAATGACAGACTAGTTGCCCCCCGACCTTCTACATCATGATATGCAACAATACCCTTTTGTGGATGATGCGAGTGATCACTCAGAGTAAGTTAAAAATGTGCGTAGATTCAATACAGCGACTTCTTAAAATGGCTTAAGCCCCAAAAGAATTTAGATCAATGATATGTTTTATCCCCAACTAGCTTTAAGCGCGCCAAGCAACCTAATTAAGAAAAGTGTGTTTAGAAGAAAGTTTGACACAGGCTAAGAGTTTAAGATCATTCTATGAAGAGCATACTCATTTCTATATCTGTCTAATAAAGTATTAATAAAGATCAAATAAAACTGCTGTAATATAGTAAACCTCAGTAGGTTTTAAACATTTATCATAGAAAATAAACTCATCTGAACTTTGTGGCATCGAGGCATAGCCACTTAAATCCATATTAATAACTCCACCCACCCCGACTTCTTGCCATAATGGTGTATGCAGTCGCATATCAATCACTTTGACACGCTCATCCTGATAAGCGGCTAAACCCACTTCTGGAATTTGATGGCTATAAACAAAATCATACTCAGGATTAAGTTGATCAAGAGATACAAAAATCGCTGTCTTGCTTTCCGTATACACCACAAGCTCCGCTAACACATCCGACCATCGTGTTTCATCCAATGCGGCATCATAGATCATACCGATCAGTTTACTTTCCTGTTCTACCATATCCCCACCATAAAAATTAAATCTCTTATCTTTTCAATAAGATTATTACTTTTTGTTATTTTAGAGAATGTAGGATATTTGGTGGAAAGTCAAAAAAATGTGGAATATACAACACAACTCTAAGAGTGTTTAAAATAAAAATCCAATAAATAAAGCCACCATACTATCTAGATAATAATAAGGTGGCTGATGAGAGAGGAAGAATCTGACATAAAATGTCATTTAAAACAAAATTAAAACCATGATTTATCATTTGTAGATATTCTGGTTTAGGTGAAAATTAGTATAATTATTTTACATCACAACTAAAGCGTGTTGCCTGAACAATCAATTGCTCAGCTGGACAACTGACATTGACAGTCACATCATCCCCTACGCCGATACAGGCATTGTTCAATAACCAATCAGACCTAGAGGTATGTCGCCAATTTGACTCGGAAGGACAACGATAGCGTACTTCCTGTAACCTACAAGCATTATAGACATGTTTAGGGCGTTGTGCTTTGCCAAGTACTCCTACAATACGTGTACTTTTTCCACCGTGACAACTGATTGCCCCAACTCGTGTTCCTGCTCGAATAGCACGATTATAATTTTCCGCCTGCTGTTTTTTCTGAGCTTCTGCGGCTAATCTTAAGTCTTCCTGTTTTTTACGCTCAAGCTCTTTTTGGCGTTTTTCTTCCTCCTGTTTTTTGACTAAAGCCTGCTGTTTCTGTTCAGCCTCTTGTTTGCGCTGTTGTTCTTGTTTCTTCAAAAGCTCTTGTTCATCTTTTTTCACACCTTCTTTTGATTTATCAATACTGCTACTTTTTTGTGAAGAAAATGCATTAGACGAAGTACTCCTTGTTTGATTTACTTGCTCCATATGCTGTCGTTGTTGCTGAGCATTACTTATCGTCTTAGAGATACGAGCATTAAAACGAATACGGTCATTTTCAGCTTGTTGCATTGTACTATTCAAAGTATTTAAACCATGAAGTGTAGCATTTGCCCACATCTGTTGATTTGCTTGTCTTTCAGCCGCTGCTTCGCGTCGCTGTTGTATTTCACGTGCTTTTCTTTCACTTTCTACACGTAACTCATTTTGTCGCTCTGCATTCGTCAACGCTAAGCTGCGCTCTAGACGTTGCTTATGCCAGTCATCTACACGTTGACCAGCTTTAAATTCACAAGAACTATTGATCCATTCAGATTTACCCAATTCTGTTAAATAGAGCGTACGACAGCTTCCTTTACCATGGGGAATACCATCTTTGAGTTGCCCCCTAAACCAATACGTTGCGTATTTATAATAGCCATCTACATCTTTTTGCTTATTTTGTAAAGTAAATTGAGGAATGGGAGGCGGAGATGTATTACTTGTACATCCCACAAGTCCCATAAATATGATCATTATCATCAAATGACGAGACATTATGGAGCTCCCTGCGTTAAAACAGACATTACTTTACGGACCCGGATATTAGCTGAGGTCTGCGCATGGGTTTCATTCATACTTTTACTTGCAAAAAGATACGGTATAACGAGCCAACCATTGCTCACGATTCGATAATCCAAATAAGCAGTTGTTGATGCAATCTGCATCCCATTTTCATACATCGTGAGCTTACAGCTTTCTTCCGAAGTTTCATCATTTGCAGGGAATGTTCCTGCGGTGATTAACCATAAAAAACCTGTAAGAAATCCAGAATCCTCACTCCAACGATCTTGTTGACAAGCCACTCTTAAAAAGTATCCATGAGTAGATGGCTGATCTAAGTTTGTACGTTTGACTGAAGAAAATAATTGTGTGGCTTCCCATGCTCTAATGTCAGCATTTACATAACTGTGACTGGATAATTTTTGAAAATAGATTTCTAAAGGCTGTTCTTTAGTAATATTCAAATTAAGTGATTGCGATATTGTAGGAGCTTTCCGCTCATGAACACCTAATGTTGCTTGACAGGCTGTTAAAGCAATCCCCACCAATACAACTAAAACCCTTGAAAGATATCTCATATAACTCCCCGATCATCTAAATTTAGAAAAAATTCAATTTATCATCTGTATTTAAGATTCTACATCACCAAATGGAGATATCACTGCATTTTTTCTAATCAAATATAAATGCCAGTCAATTAAACTGACTGGCATTGGATACGGACTTTTTTAATTTAGACGAGATGTAATGCCTTACATCATGCCAATTAATAATCTAACCTTCACTAAATACAAATTACATTACAACCTATCCAATTGATTTAAATATATTTTTATTCTAACTTTCCATAACAATGTGATACATGCAATTACCAATTTTTGTGAGTAAGCACTTTCTAAAATACCGTTACTCACATCACATGCTAAACGATCTTAAAATCAAAAGCTTAAAGCCACGTGAAGAATTATACCGCGTGGCTGATCACTCAGGACTCTGTATAGAAATCCGCCCGTCTGGTAGCAAATTCTGGCGTTATCGCTACCGATTTCTTACTAAAGCCAAAATGCTCACAATCGGTCAATATCCCGAAATTACTTTAGCATACGCTCGCTTGAAAACAATGGAATATCGATAACAACTCGCTAAAGGAGTAGACCCAATAAGCCACCAGAAAAAAGAACGCCTTGAAGCAATCAAAGCAAATAATGGTACATTCCTTTTAGTCGCCAACGAATTTATGAATTCTCGAAAAACTCAACAATCAAAGGAATGGGAACAACGCCGCAGCAGTTATTTTGAGAAGGATGTTTATCCTCTTATCGGTAATAAACCTATTCATGAGATCGACTCGATTGATATTAAAAATGTTCTTGATAGCACTATGGCAAGAATCAAAAAATCAGGAAGAGGTACAGGGGAAGTTAAGGGAATTTTTGTTAGGCAAATAATAGGTGAAGTCATGGAATATGCCATTATCACAAAACGTATTTCTATTGACCCTACCTACATCCTTAGAAGCTACATAAAGCAGCCAGAAGTAACTCATGCCAGACCCTTGACTGAATCTGAAAAAAGAGAACTTATGTCTAAGCTCAATACATACGGTGGCTCTACTAGTACAAGAAATGCTATCAAAGTGGCAACATATACATGGCTTAGAAGCATTGAAATACGTCGAGGCAAAAATCTACATTTTGATGTGGAGCATATTGAGGGGTAAGCACATAGACAAAAAATAAGCCCCTGTAAAAACAGGGGCTTATTTGAATATTTGGCGGAGATGGCGGAAACTGAATTCGCTTGCTACATTTAAGCTTACTGATCAGTCCACAGTCTTATACATTAACTTATCTAAATAATCAGACCATGCTTGCATCATAACCGTACGTTCTTCTAAGTATTTTGTACGGTTGTATGCTCTTCCATGCATATCACGAACCTGATGAGCAAGTTGCTGTTCAATCCGTTCGATAGGAAACTTTAATACTTCATCTAATAGAGTTCTGGCAGTCGCTCTAAAGCCATGACCTGTCGTTTCACCATTTTCAAAACCATATTGCTTTAATCGTTTGTTAATAGTTGACTCGCTAATCGTTTTAGACTGATCTCGCATCGACACAAAGCAATACTCCGTATAACCTGTTATCTGGTGCAATTCTTTGAACAAGGTCATAACTTGATCTGACAAAGGAACAATATGCTGTAATGCCGTTTGATTCTTTGTCTTTGAAGGGGTGTATTTCCAAACTCGATTTTCAAAATCAATGTCTGCCCACTTCGCTCCTCTTAATTCTCCTGGACGCACAAAAACATGAGGTAATATTTTCACGGCATAATCTATCGCGATATCACCACGGCCAACACTATTATTAATATTCCTCAATAACTGTCCTAGCTTTTGCTCATCTGTGATCGCTGATCTATGCTTGGTTTTACCAACTTTTAAGATCCCACTAATTTGATCTGCCACGTTAAATTGACACAAGCCTAAAGCAATCGCATAACGGAAGACTTGGGATGCTTTGCTTCTCATGCGCTTTGCTGAATCTGTCTTACCCTGCTTTTCGTAAATACGACAAACTTCTAAAATTTGTGATGGAGTAATACTATCTATTGGATAATCCCCAATTGCAGAATACAACTTACCCCAAACAAATTGATTCCGTCGTTGAGTACTAGGCTCTAACTCCTCTGTCTTTCTATATTCATCTGCGATTAAACCGAAAGTATTTTGGCCTAATTTAGCTTCTTCTTCATTTTTCTTCACAACCGCTGGATCTATATTTTGGGCGAGTAATTCTCGACATTCAGTTCTTTTTGCTCGTGCATTTAGCAACGATACCTCTGGGTATGTTCCAAAAGAAATGCTATTACGTTTTTTAGTGATTGGGCGAGCATAGTCCCACCTCCAATATGAGTTACCATTCTTATCAATGATAAAAAACAATCCTTTACCATCGGCTAGTTTGATTTGAACATTGGTTGATAACTTTTTATGTGCATTTACAGCTGAACGAATCTGTGTATCTGTCAGATTTACAATTATTTTTGGCATTTTTACGGTAAGCCTTTGCAATAATTTTGAAATTACCGCAAAAATTACCGCAAAAAACTTAAATAACCTAAAACATGCTCGGACTGTATCGGACAAGATAAAAACATAAGTTGTTTATTTTTAATGATTTTCGTATTTATTCGGATGAGGTAAAACAGTGAAATGGTGCGCTCAGCGGGACTCGAACCCACGCCACAGGCTTCGGAGACCTGTACTCTATCCAGTTGAGCTATGAGCGCATTTTAGGAAGTGCGCACATCATAACAAAAAAAACTCTAAGGTAAAGCAACTATATATCTTTCCTATTTTTAGTGCTCATGCTTTATACAGCGTTTCAACATCAAAACAGAGAATTCTGATTACAGAGCTTGGTTTATTTTTCAAGATCACTCACAATATCTCAACTTTTCACCATTCGAGATATTCATGACTGATGCATTGACCTTAAGGGATTTGTCGAAGACCTATCGAAATGGTTTTCAAGCATTAAAAGGAATCAACTTAGATGTTCCAGAAGGCGAATTTTATGCTCTTCTAGGCCCTAATGGTGCAGGTAAATCAACCACTATTGGCATCATCAGCTCTCTTACAAAAAAAACTGCAGGAACTGTCGAGATTTTTGGTCATAATCTCGATACACATCCTTCACAAGCTAAACAATGCTTGGGTGTAGTCCCCCAAGAATTTAACTTTGCGCAATTTGAGAAGACTTTCGATATTTTAGTCACTCAGGCAGGTTATTACGGCATTCCAAAAAAAGTTGCTGAAGCTCGTGCAGAGGAGTACCTAACCAAATTAGGTTTATGGGAAAAACGCTCTACTCAAGCCCGTATGCTATCTGGGGGAATGAAACGCCGCCTCATGATTGCCCGAGCAATGATGCATGATCCAAAACTGTTAATTCTCGATGAACCGACTGCTGGCGTTGATATTGAACTACGTCGCTCGATGTGGGACTTCTTAACAGAAATGAATCAGAAAGGTACATCAATCATTCTCACAACACATTATTTAGAAGAAGCAGAAGTACTGTGTCGCAAAATTGCAATTATTGATCGTGGCGTCATTAAAGAAGACACCACCATGAAGAACTTCTTAGATCAATTAAATGAAGAATCTTTCATTTTTGACTTGGCTGAACCTATAGAACCGATTCAACTCGACATTATTGGTGTGAAATTTAATTTGGTTGATCCTGTGACCCTAGAAATTACGCTTGATAAAGCACACAGCATGAATGATCTTTTCCAACTTCTAGAATCACAAAATATTCAAGTTAAAAGTATGCGTAATAAATCAAATCGTTTAGAAGAGTTATTCGTCAAAATGGTCGAAAAGAATCTTGATGGAGCTGCGCAATGAATTTTAATCAACTCGCTGTAGCTTTATATACGATTATCCATAAGGAAATTCGTAGATTTATGCGCATCTGGCCACAAACATTGTTACCACCAGCCATTACTATGTCGCTGTATTTTGTGATTTTTGGAAATCTAGTTGGTTCAAGAATTGGGGAAATGGGTGGCTTTACCTACATGCAGTTCATTGTACCTGGTCTAATTATGATGGCTGTCATTACTAATAGTTATGCCAACGTTTCATCAAGCTTTTTTAGTTCTAAATTTCAAAAAAGTATTGAAGAACTGATCATGAGTCCTGTGCCTTTACATGCCGTACTTTGGGGTTATGTGCTCGGTGGTGTTGCTCGAGGCTTATTGGTTGCCATCATTGTGACTGCGATGAGTTTATTTTTTACTGACTTATATATTACCAACTGGTTCGTCACAATTTATACCGTACTCATTACGTCACTACTGTTTGCATTAGGTGGATTCATTAATGCGGTCTACGCAAAGTCATTTGATGATATTTCGATTATTCCCACTTTTGTTTTAACACCGTTGACCTATTTAGGTGGGGTGTTCTATGCAATTTCTGCATTAAGCCCATTTTGGCAAAATCTATCTTTAATTAACCCTGTCGTATATATGGTCAATGCATTCCGTTATGGAATTCTTGGTCATAGCGATGTAAATGTATCTATCTCTTTATTAGTAATCACAGCGTGTTGCGCCGTGCTATATGCGGTCGCTTATCACTTACTCTCCCGTGGTTCAGGAATGCGTGAATAATGAGCGTTGAACAATCTCTTTTAGGCAAAGACACCAACTATCCAACTGAATATCAACCTGAGGTGCTATTTCCAATTGCTCGCGCAGAAGCACGAGCGAAGTACGCACATGTAGACGGTATTCAACAAGGAATAGATTGGTGGCATATTTTTGAAATTTCTTGGTTGAATCTGTCAGGGATTCCTCAAGTTGCGATTGGTCGAATGCATCTTCCTGCTTCATCACCCAATCTCATTGAGTCAAAATCTCTTAAGCTATATTTCAATAGTCTGAATTTTGCTCAATTTGAATCTCAAAATCAGTTTATTGAGACAGTCGAGCGTGATCTTTCTAAAGCATCCAATGCAGAGGTCAGACTTGAATTATTCGATGTTGATCAGTTGAATATTGCTCAGCCTGAAGGAATATGCATCGACCATTATGAGCCTGAACGTCTTGAAAACCACCCTGATGCGAGCTTACTTAAACTCGATGCAGCGTCTTCCGAAGAAATCGTTGAAATTCAATTATATTCGCATTTATTAAGAAGTAACTGCCCAGTCACAGGACAGCCTGATTGGGGCACAGTTTTTTTAAGATATCGTGGCAAAAAACCTTGTTATCGTTCAATTTTAGCTTATATTATCTCCTATCGTCAGCATAATGGCTTTCACGAACAATGCGTTGAACAAATCTACGCAGACATTTGGGAAAACTTTAATCCTGAAAAGTTGATGGTATATGCGACTTATACACGCCGTGGTGGTTTAGACATTAACCCTTGTCGTGTATCAGACTTTGCATGGATGCCGAGCCCAATTCGATTGGCGCGACAATAAATTGAAGAATAGTTGAGGTTATACGATGTCATATTTTGGTTTTATTCCATCTGAATCTTTGTTAAAGAACATTCAAACTGGAATTGAGAAAAAAAATTCAAACGAACCACTTTACCCTTTGCGTGATCAAACTGCACTCGCTATTAATGATGAAATTATCGATGCAATTTTAGTTGAACTTGTACGTCGTTTCCCTGCAAGTGACAAACGAGAAACAGCTGAAAAACTTGCTGGTTATATTAAATCAACAGTATCGGTACTACTTAAACAGTTATTGGGTAAAGCACCAAATGACGTCGTGAGACAATCGATTGAATTCTCCGAAAAGAGTTTATTCAAAGATCCAGAGGGTAATTATCGTGTCGGCGCTCCATTACCTGCCGACCTAGTGACAAACTTAAAAAATAGCTTTGCAGAAGTACGTGCAGGCAATGATGTCAATCGTGCAGTTCTGTCTGAACAATACAAACAATTCGGTGAAGCTGCAGTTCGTCACTTTATGAATGATTTTAACAAGACTTTAGATTTGGGTATGA
This sequence comes from Acinetobacter sp. ANC_7553, assembly GCF_056779895.1. Lineage (NCBI taxonomy): Bacteria > Pseudomonadati > Pseudomonadota > Gammaproteobacteria > Moraxellales > Moraxellaceae > Acinetobacter > Acinetobacter sp. ANC_7553. Next base: position 57,492 of record NZ_JBWYIV010000003.1, read on the forward strand.
TTAAACGTAAGGCGTCTGATATCGCTTCTTCAGCGGTCATCAAAGCAGTTCATATTGCTATTGATAAGCTCATTCCTAACTTTACTAAAGAAGAATTGTTAGCTGCAGCTGAATATCATGACACGCTATTTATTCAAGAATAAATTAGACTAATCAAAAACCTAGCGTCTGCTAGGTTTTTTTATGTTTTAAAAATAGTTCATCAATATTGAATAAATAAAAGACATAATTCATCCATTTTTACACTTTTTATGTAGGTTTTTGTGAATCCATCACGACCTAATGTTATCTTAATAAACATTGCGATTAATCAAATGATGTTGAACTTTTAATCCTTATCAACACTTATACCTTTGCATCTACCACCGATAATAATTGGATCTGCTGCTGTTATGTTATTTGAAAATTTTAATGTTAAATTACAACGTATTGGTTTAGCACTCAGTGCGTTTATGATCACAAGTTTTGTTCAAGCCAATGACTTCGCTCAACACCCTCAATATCAAAATTTTAAATTAAAAACGATGCAGACCTATGGTTTGAGTGCTGATCAGGTTGACTGGGCCATGAATGGGTCAAAAAACCTACCAAATATTATCAATATTATGAATCGACCAGGAGAAAGTAAGCCTTGGTACGAATATAAAAAGAATTTTTTAGCAGAAAGTACAATTCAACGTGGTGTGCGTTTTAAAAATCAATATGCAGACACTTTAAATCGAGCAGAACAGCAGTTCGGTGTTCCTCAGTCCATCATTCTTGGTATTCTCGGCGTAGAGACTGGTTTTGGGGCAAATAAAGGTTCATTCATCACACGTGATGCCCTAGCCACATTAGGGTTTGGATATGAACGACGTGCACAATACTTTCAAGACGAATTAAGCGCTTTGATTGCATGGTCTTATAAGGACGGCATTCCAGCTAATTCAGTCGTAGGCTCTTATGCTGGTGCTGTGGGCTATCCTCAATTTATGCCAAGTAATATTCCGAAATTTGGTGTGGATTATGACGGTAATGGTCATATCGATCTCAGAAACTCTGCTGTAGATGCAATTGGTTCTATTGCAAATTATCTTGCTCAACATGGTTGGCAACGAGATCAACCGATTGCTTTTGCCGCACGCTACCAAGGAAATAATGCGGATGCCATCATAGCCAAAGACTTAACACAACCTACCCCATATGGTGCATTAAAAGTTCAAGGCATTAGCCCACTCAATCCTATTGTTAAAATAGATGACTTAGACATGGTCAATGTGATTCAACTACAAGAAAATTATGGACCAGCTTATTACCTTACATATCCTAATTTTCAAGTCATTACGACCTATAACCGTAGTCGAATGTATGCAACTGCACTGTGGCTTTTAGGGACTGAAATCGCGAGTAGATAAATATAAATCTACTTGTTTTCACAAAAGTCAATAAATATTTTAGTGATTAAGTTCACTATTTGCACATTTTACACATCTTGTTACATTATTGATTAATTATTAACCACATTTTGTGATAATTTGTCGTTTTTGTAACTAAAGTGAAAATAAAGCTAGACACTTTTGTATCAGGATGAATATCATCCACTACCGTTAAATGCAGTTGCACAAGTAAATTTACAGACCATTTAGGTTAATTATCAGCAACTTAGATAATTAACTTAGGGTTCCAAGGAGTTAAACGATGCATGCTTCGCTGAAAATGTTATCAATATTAGGTATTAGTTTGGCTTTGTCTCAAACTCATGCTGAGCTGGTTCAATCATCTTATCTGAATAATGATGTTGACCAATCAAGTCTTGCTTCACGCGTAATTAGCAAAGACTCTACAAGTTTCAATTCGCACTTCTCGAATTTAAACAGTTTAGCAATTACTGAAAGTTCAGGTGATAAAATTCGTCGCGAAACAATCGCAGCGAAAATTCAAGTACCTGTTGAAGAGCCTTCAGTGATTGATAAACTTAATAATGTTGCTTCAAACACTGTTCGTCGTTTTAGTCAAACAGGCGTTGCTTCTTGGTACGGTCGTCAATTTCACGGTCGTAAAACGGCAAGTGGCGAAACATTTGATATGAATGCACTTACTGCAGCGCATCGTAGCCTACCTCTTAATTGCTATATTCGTGTAACGAATAAATCAAACGGTAAAAGCGTCGTTGTCAAAGTAAATGATCGCGGCCCATTTCATGGTAATCGTGTTGTAGATTTATCTTACGGTGCTGCGAAATCCCTTGGTATTACCAATGCTGGTACTGCGCGTGTAAGCATCGAACGTGTGGATGGTCCAAATTCTTAGGTTTTTATGATTCAGCGAAGCATTTAACGACAAGCCACTCATTGAGTGGCTTTATTATTTTTAATTTTTTTTTGATGTGACCAATATACAAAAAAGAATCTTGATTTATCATCTTATGTCATACTGTCGTTTATAGAATAAATAAAATTCAAATAATCAGTGAAGGAAATAGGATGAAGACAATTACAGAATGGTTAGATGAATATAGTGATAGCCATCAAAACCCTACCAATAAAACATTACACTGGATTTGCGTACCCACGATTCTATTCTCGATCATTGGCATACTCGCTCATTTCAGCGCATTACTGACTACCCTTTTACTGGTGTTAACACTCATCTTTTATGCAAGATTAGATCTTGTACTCGCGGTTGCAATGGCAGCATTATTATTGGTCATGTCTTGGCTTATCATTATTCTTCCATTCGGGAAAGGATTCTATATTGCTCTGTTCGTTTTGGCTTGGATAGGTCAATTTTACGGGCACAAAATTGAAGGGAAAAAGCCTTCTTTCTTTAAAGACCTTCAATTCCTTCTGATTGGCCCTCTATGGTGTATGGATGCTTACCTAGATAAGATACTACCTAATTGGAAATCACGCCAAATCAGCGCTTAAATTAGCAAATACAGCACGGGTTAAATTAGAATTTAATTTAGCCCGTTTTTACATTGATTAACTAATTCATTGATAACTTCGACCTTGATGCTTTAACCAACCATCAATATGCCGTTTATTAGGATCATGGTGAGTCCAATGAATTACACCACCCTTGTCGGTATATTCATATTCACCATAGAACTCGACGATATCCCCTTTTTGAATATTTTCAACACGTGGTGCCAAGTCTATATTATGAGCTACCAAAACTGTCTGACCATGATTAAGTTTTAAAATAAATTTCTGATGTCTAGATCCTTCATTATCATCTTTTAATATTGCAACAACTTCTCCAGAAGCCCTAACTTGCACATCACTGATCTTTTTTTGAAATAGTGTCGCTATTTTTGTGGCATCATCATTATCCGCAGAGGATAGTTCTCGTTGGTTAGCATCATTATAGTGAGTACTTACATCCGTATGATTGAGTGTGTGCTCATTACTCTGTTTTAAATCCTGTTTTAAATCGATACCGAAATATGCTGCGACCACGACTACAATTAACGCAGCAATACTCATTTTTGATTTCTGAGACATATTGATCTCTAAGTTATATTTTTATTTCATCCTAAAGTTTATATCATTTAGACCCATCAAAAAAAAGAAAAAGCCCTTAAAGGGCTTTTTCTTTTTCAAAATAATTGAATCAATTATTTTGCAGCAGCTTGAGCAGCAGCAACTTCTTCAGCGAAAGAAAGTTCAGCTTTTTTCTCAATACCTTCACCCACTTCGAAACGTACGAATTGAGCAACAGTTGTACCTGTAGATTTAAGAACATCAGCAACTTTCTTGTCGTTGTCGATAACGTACATTTGACGCTCAAGAACAACTTCATTTAAGTATTTTTCAACTGAACCAGTTACCATTTTTTCAACGATATTCGCCGGTTTACCAGATTCAATTGCTTTTGCTTCAGCAATTTCTTTCTCTTTAGCGATTAACTCAGCAGAAACACCTTCAGCCTTTACAGCAACTGGGTTGAACGCAGCAACGTGCATTGCGATACCTTTACCAGTAGCAGCATCACCAGCAAATGAAACTACAACACCGATTTTTAAACCGTGTTTGTAAACTGCAAGGTTTTCACCTTCAACGATTTGAGCACGACGAACTTGAATGTTTTCACCGATTTTTTGAACAAGCGCAATACGAGCTTCTTCTACAGTTGCACCATCTTCAAGTTTCAATTCAGCAATTTGAGCAGCATCAGTTACATTCGCAGCAAGCGCAGCAGCAGCAACTTTCGCAGAGAAACCAGCAAAGTTTTCGTCTTTAGCAACGAAGTCAGTTTGACAGTTTACTTCTAAAAGAATTGCTTTATTGCCTTCTTGAGCAATTGTAATCGCGCCATCAGCAGCAATGTTACCTGCTTTTTTAGCAGCTTTTGCTTGACCAGATTTACGAAGGTTGTCGATCGCTAACTCGATATCGCCACCAGCTTCTGTCAACGCTTTTTTACATTCCATCATTGCTAGACCAGTACGATCACGCAACTCTTTAACCATGCTTGCAGTAATAGCAGTCATGTTATTCTCCTAAATTCGGTCGAGATATGTATCTGTTAACAAAAACGGCCCAAATTAATCATCTGGGCCGTTTTGCTTGATTGATGCTTAAGATGCCACGATTACGTGTCGCAAAAATGACAAATCCGCATCAAATCGCATTAAGCCTCAGGAGCTTCTTTAGCAGCTTCTTCGCCTTTAGCTTGCGCATTAGCTTGAGTTTGAGCGTATTCTTTACCAGCAATAATCGCATCAGCCATCGCAGTAGCGTAAAGAGTTACAGCGCGGATCGCATCATCGTTACCAGGAATAACGAAATCAACGTTATCTGGGTTAGAGTTAGTATCAACGATACCGATTACTGGAATACCAAGGTTCTTAGCTTCTTTGATTGCAATCGCTTCGTGGTCAACGTCGATGATGAACAATGCGTCAGGTAAACCACCCATGTTCTTAACACCGCCAAGAGCACGTTCAAGTTTTTCCATTTCACGAGTACGCTCTAAAGCTTCACGTTTAGTAAGCTTAGCGAAAGTACCGTCAGTAGACTGAGTTTGAAGATCTTTAAGACGGTTGATTGATTGACGAAGAGTTTTCCAGTTCGTCAACATACCACCTAACCAACGGTGATCTACATAAGGTTGACCAGCACGTTGAGCTTGTTCACGGATGATGTTAGAAGCAGCACGTTTAGTACCAACGAACAATACTTTGTTCTTTTTGCTTGCTAGGTTGTTAACAAAGTTCAATGCATCATTTAACGCAGGAACAGTGTGCTCAAGGTTGATGATGTGAATTTTGTTACGCGCACCAAAAATGTATTGACGCATTTTTGGGTTCCAGAAGCGAGTTTGGTGACCGAAGTGCGCACCAGCTTGAAGAAGGTCGCGCATGCTTACGTTGTAATCTGCCATTTTCTTTACCTTAAAAGTTTGGGTTAGGCCTCCATATGTCCGCATTCTCCACCCTTACGGGCACCCAGAGTAATGTGTCGACATATGTGCGGATTTTATTAACCAACATATCATCCGATTAAGTGAATCTATTCACGAAAAGCATTTGATAAATTGGGCGGCTATTTATACCATAGTCACACACAAATTTCCAAAAGTTTTTAAAGATCATGAACAGTACTTATGAAGCACCACGTCGTTTAATTAAATCTGCTGAAGATATCGAAAAGATGCGTGTGGCGGGACGACTAGCGGCAGAAGTTTTGGATATGATCAAACCGCATATCAAGCCTGGTGTGAGTACACTAGAATTGGATACGATTTGTCATGATTATATTGTGAATAAACAAGATGCCATTCCTGCTTGCCTAGGCTATGGTGCTGCACCTGGTCGTCCTGCATTCCAGCATACGATTTGCACATCAGTAAACCATGTGGTTTGCCACGGTATTCCCTCTGAAAACAAAATCTTAAAGAAAGGTGATATCTTGAATATTGATGTCACTGTGATTAAAGATGGATTTCATGGTGATACCAACATGATGTACATTGTAGGTGGCGAGACTTCTATTCTTGCAGATCGCTTATGCAAAGTTGCACAAGAAGCAATGTATCGTGGTATTGCTACGGTAAAACCTGGTTCGACGATCGGTGATATTGGTCATGCGATTCAAAAATATGTTGAGTCAGAGCGTTTCAGTGTCGTTCGTGAATATTGTGGTCATGGTATTGGAACTGTTTTCCATGATGAACCTCAAGTGCTTCATTACGGTCAACCAAATTCAGGCATGGTTTTAGAAGAAGGTATGACATTTACAATTGAACCAATGGTCAATGCTGGTGTATGGCAAACTAAACTTCTTGGTGATAAATGGACAGTTGTAACGAAAGATCATAAATTATCTGCGCAATATGAACATACTGTTTTAGTCACTAAAACAGGTGTCGAGGTATTAACTGCTCGCCCTGAAGAGGATTTATCCCGATTTCAATAATTTTAGTTAATTAATAAAGTTAAAAAAGTCAGACCAATTTAAATTGATCTGACTTTTTATTTTGCTAAGTCACTCAATAAGAAATAAATTCACAAACAAACCTAACAAATGTTGGATTTTTAAGATTTAAGTTCATGATTTTTAAAAATTTTTTATCACAAAAATGAGTAAAAACGCTTTTCAAACTGATTCATTTTATGTTTATATAACGCTTAAAGAATGTAAAACAACAACTAGCAACAAAATCGGACAGGGAGTCCAAAATGACGAAAAAAGCATTCTGGTGCATGGTCGTACCTATTGTTTTTGCATCTACAACTATTTATGCAGAATCATCATTTTTTAATCTGGATGAAACTGAAGGGTTTAAACGATATTCAATTTCAGTCGGACCATTACATGTTATGCCTCAAGGTAAAGCCAAGGCACCTAAAATTCGTACAGCAGTAAAAAATGGTGAAGTTGCAAAAAATGGTGATATTACACTTTCTACAGTTTTTGAGAACTTAGATCCTGATAAACAAAAAGAAAATCAAAGTATGCAAGCGCTTTTGAAGATCGTTGATGCTTTTAGTGATACTTATCCAGCCAGTCAAAGTGGAACTTCAACTGTAAGCGGCATTGAAAGTTGGAGTATGGATGGCTCTGGAATGACTGCAGATGATGTCACAACACTTGGCATCATGATCAATTACCATTTCAACGATAAGATCTCATTCGAGAGTAAAGCTGGGTTCCCCCCAAAAGTAGATATTCAAGGTAAAGGTAAGATTACAGCACCATTTACAGCCGAAGCAAATTCAACACTTTTAGGTATACCTTTACCAACAATCTATCTTAAGAATGATCTGCCAATTACAGATCTTGAAAGTCATGGAAATTCTATTGCGACAGCACGTGCATGGACTCCAATGTGGGAATTGCAGTACCATTTTGGACAGACTGGGATCAATAAATTTAGACCCTATGTTGGGCTTGGACTTATGGTCGCATACTTCAATGAATTAGAATTGAATCCAAGCCTTGAAAAAGACTTAATTGATTCAGGTCACATGATTGCCAATATGAAAAATGGACGCGGTGGCGATGCATTAATTAAAGGTAAAAAAAGTACAGCAAATCCCAAGGTTAAACTTGAGTCCGAATTGAGTTTTGCGCCAATAGCCACGCTTGGGTTTACTTACGACTTCAATCAGAACTGGTTTGCAGTTGCATCTATTAGTTATGCACATCTAACAGGTAAAACCACAATTGAAGTCAACGATGATAAACTCGGAACATTATTTTCATCGGAAGTTGATTTAGAAGTAAATCCTATCATTGGTTATGCTGGTGTAGGCTATCGCTTCTAAAACACTTGAGGCATATTGAAGCCACACCCCAATATGCCCAACCCATCACAAATAAAGAAACAATAAGACAATTAATATACATTTTAAAATCCAACTTATATCATATTTTTCAATAATTTAACAATTGTAAATTAGGATAATAAATTTGATTTCAAGTGAACAAACTGCTTTGCATTTAGATGATTTAATGAATATAAAATGAACTAAAAATTGGACATGGAGTCCTTCAAACAATGAAGAAGTTTTTAGTTCCTACATTATTCGCAAGTTCATTCTTATCTACTCTGAGTTATGCGGAGTCAGGATATTTTAGCCTTTCTGATGAGGGGTTTAAGCGCTTTTCAATTTCAGTGGGTGCATTACACGTAATGCCGCAAGGTAAGGCCCAACCTTTTAATGTAAAAACAGTCATAAATGACAATTATGAATCTAAAGTTGGGGACATTAATGCTTCCACGGTAATCAATAACCTTGACCCAGATCGTAAACCAAATTATTTAGTAGAAGGTATTGTTAAATTAATTTCTGCTTTTCAAGGCAATGTCTCAGGGGCTATTAGTGGAAAATCCTATATTAATGGATTAGCTGAATGGGATAATCCGAATACTGGCTTGGAGGCTGATAAAGTTACAACAGTTGGCATCATGAGCAGTTATCACTTTACAGATAATTTTTCAGTGGAAATAAAAGGTGGAATTCCACCTAAAGTGGATATCAAAGGTATTGGAAATATTAAAGCCCCCTTCTCAGCTACTGCGGCACCGTTAGGTGGAATTGCGGGGAACTTAGATCTCAAAAATAATATTCATATTACTAATCTAGAACAATCTTCAAAAGCTGCTGAAGCTAGAGCATGGACCCCTGCTTTTGAATTACAATATCGTTTTGGTGAGACCGGAATTAATAAATTCCGCCCTTACGTTGGCGTTGGATTAATGTACGCTTATTTTAATGAGCTAAAAATGGATCCAGGTATCGAAAAAGATTTAGTCGCCGCTGGGCATATGATCCAAAATATTATTAATCAAAATGCTGGTGCAGCACTCGATAAGAAAGATACCAATGGAAAAATGAAAGTTAATTTAGAAGCAACTGATGTTTTTGCGCCTATAGCTACAGTTGGATTCACCTACGACTTTAATGATACATGGTATGCAGTAGCATCTATTAGTTACGCCCACTTGCAGAATGAAACGAAGATCACAGTCGTCAATGAAAATACTGGGCAAGAGTTAATCAACTCAAAAGCTGATATCGAGATTAACCCGATATTAGGCTATGCTGGGGTTGGCATGCGTTTCTAAAGCATAGAGTAAGAAAAGAGGCAATTGCCTCTTTTTTTGTAATCAAACAAAAACCAAACATAATTGGCAAATTATTACTACAATGTGTCTAAAAATAAATTTGATAATAAAAATACAAAAATAATCACTTTTTATTTACAGTATTGGACATGGAGTTCCATAATGAAAAAAAAACTAGCTTACTTAGTTGCATCCATTAGTGCGTTAAGTTTTCCAGTCTTCAGTTATGCAGATTCACCTTATTTTAGTTTAAAAGATGGCGATGGGTTTAAACGTTTTTCTGTGTCAGTGGGTGCATTACATGTAATGCCTCAGGGTAAAGCTCAACCAATTAATATTAACACCGCTGTACCAGAGGGTACCAAGTCTGAAGTTGGACGAATTTCAACATCTTCTGTACTAGGTGCTATTGATACTTCGACAGCAGATGGTGTTGATAAAAAACGTAAATTAGAGACACTTATAAACTCAGGTCTTGTTAGCCCATTAATCCTTGATGAAATCGATGGCGTAAAATATCTTAAGCCATCAGTTGGTGGTACTGCCGAAATTGATGGATTATCATCATGGACTGCTCAAGGGACAGGATTAGAAGCTGATGATGTCACCACCCTCGGAATCATGACTAATTACTTCTTTACAGATAATATTTCTTTAGAAGTCAAAGCAGGAATTCCACCTAAGGTTGATATTAAAGGTAAAGGGAATATATCAGCACCTCTCACAGGCTCAGTAGATCCTGGAAACGTCAATATCATTATTGCAGATATAGATGCTGGGAGTATTATTGGCGGCAATATTCCACTCAAACAAGATATCCAAGTAACAAATCTTGGAGCCCACGGTAAAGTGGCAGAAGCTCGTGCATGGACGCCAGCATTCGAATTCCAATACCATTTTGGTAAAACAGGCGTAAATAAATTTAGACCGTATGTAGGGCTTGGTTTGATGTATGCATACTTCAATGAATTGGAAATGAACTCCAACCTTGAAGCTGATCTAGTCGCTGCAGGTCATAAAATTGCGAACATCAAATTAGGTGAAGCAGGGAAAGCACTTGATGGAATTGAAAGTACTGCGAATCCTAAAGTTAAACTCGAAGCTAAAGATGCTTTCGCCCCTGTAGCTACTGCCGGTTTTACTTATGATTTCAACGATCGTTGGTTTGCAGTCGGGTCAATTTCCTATGCGCATCTCAAAGGTGAAACAACAATTACAGTAAACGATGCTGAACTTGGTGAATTAATCAATGCAAAATCAGATATCGAAATTAATCCGATTCTGGGATATGCCGGTATTGGTTATCGATTCTAATTTCCATCAGTCTTCATAAAGCGGCCAAGTGCCGCTTTATTCATTCTAATAACTAAATTTTATTGATTGATAAATTTTTATTCTGTCGTCATGATGCTACTGATCTTTTAAAATTACAAAAAATGCTAAGCGGATTGACCATGTCAGAAACCAAATTTTCAAAACCCCTCATCTTTATGCTCATTGGGAGTGCTTTTATTTTGGCACTCTCCTTAGGTGTCAGACATGGATTTGGCTTGTATTTAGTTCCAATGAGTCATGAGTTTAATTGGAATCATCAAGTTTTTAGTTTAGCAATTGCCTTTCAAAATTTATTATGGGGTGCTGTTCAACCCTTTACGGGAGCGCTAGCAGATAAATATGGGAGTAAAAAAGTCGTTGCCGTAGGCGGCGCTTTATATGCGATTGGACTTGTGATGATGGCATTTAGCTCAACAGGGCTTCTCATCAATCTTAGTCTAGGTTTAATCATTGGTTTGGCTTTATCAGCTACTTCATTTTCTGTTTTGCTCTCTGCTGTCGGACGTGCAGCGCATCCAAGTCGACGTAGTATGGCTATGGGCATTGCCAGCGCAGCAGGCTCTTTTGGGCAATTTATTATGTTGCCAACCACACTTTTACTCTTACAAAATTTTGGTTGGTCATCGGCGCTACTCATCACAGCGATTTTAATTGCATTAATTGTACCCTTGGCTTGGATGCTAAAAGCTCCAATGTATCAAGCGCCTCAAACAGTTGATGCGATCACTAAACCTTCTTTAAGTTTTAAACAAATACTCATAGTTGCCAAAAACCACAAACCTTTTATCTGGTTGGCATTAGGATTTTTAGTTTGTGGATTTCAGGTCGTATTTTTGGGCATTCATTTGCCGGGTTATTTAACTGACCATGGTTTTAGCACCACAACTGGTACTATGTTTTTAGCCTTGGTTGGGCTATTTAATATTGTTGGAACTTACACTGCTGGTTGGCTGGGTGATAAATATTCCAAACCTAAATTGCTCATGTGGTTATATGGACTACGTGGCATCGCCATCATTTTATTCCTTGCATTGCCACTCTCGATCTTTACGATTTATAGTTTTGCCATCATTATGGGGTTGTTATGGTTATCAACCGTTCCCCTTACCAATGGTATTGTTGCCAATATGTTTGGCGTTAAATATCTCACCATGCTAAGTGGAATTGTATTTTTCACTCACCAAGTTGGTTCATTTTTTGGAGGATGGTTGGGTGGCTTAAATCATGATATGACAGGCAATTACAATATTATTTGGATGATGTGTATTGCGCTCAGTATCTTCGGTGTATTCATTCATTTATTTGTTAATGAGGAGAATGTCGTCAATGACTAATCGCTTCAATCTGCTCAACATCAGCATATTCATCGGAGTCATCCTTCTGCTTAGTCTATCGATTACTTTGTGGATGAACACTCCTGATTTATTTGCATATTTTAATCAAGCTTTTTGCGCACATTAATTCATATAATTTCATGGTTTTGACAGCTCAGTTTTTTAAATTCCTCAATCAAATAATCTAATAAACATCTCACGGCAGGCATCATGCCTTGTCGTGATGTATAGGCAACATGAATAACGCCACGTGGCAACTCCCATTCAGGGACTAATTCTACAAGAGTGCCTTGATTAAGCTCTTCATAAACAAATACTCTAGGTAATGATGCTATTCCAACACTGTTCAACACTGCAGATTTCATGGCAGCAAAATTATCAGTTTTGAGTCTTGGAAAGAATTCTACTTCTTGAAACTGATTAACTGTGTCAAATTTGGATTGAAATCTCCAAATCGATTTTGGGACATGAAAACCTATACTCGGAAGTTGTTCAAGGTTATCCAAATGGATAGGCTCATGAATCTGTTGAATTAATTCAGGCGTTGCCACTAACACATGTTGCCAAGCATCAAGCTCTCGTACAATCAAGTCGCTATCTTCAAGTGGTAAATTTCTCACCCTCACAGCCAAATCAATCCCCTCTTCTATGAGATCAATTTTACGATTTGTTGCGACCAGATGAACTTGAACACGTGGGTAATGTTGCATGAATTTAGCAATCATATTACCCAACGGAAACTCAACCAAACCAATTGGACACGAGATTCGAATTAAACCTGAAGGCTCGCTCGACAAACTTTGCTCTACAAAATTTTCTGCCGCCTCCACTTGATCCAAAATCTTAATACAATATTCAAAAAATTCTTGACCAACTGCGGTTACGGCAAACTTTCGTGTATTTCGTTGCAATAATCTTACGTGTAAACGGTTTTCCAAATCTGAAATATGACGAGACAACTTAGATTTTGTAATACCTAAAGCTTCACTTGCCTTAGTAAACCCTTGATATTTCACGACTTGCACAAAATAGTAGTAATCATTTAAATTTTGCATAATTGTTTCATTTTTGGAATTATCTGTTGAGAGAATCGCCCTGTAATCTCATCAATATACCTCAATATCATGATTAGAACGATATATAGAGGAATACAAATGACACAAGTTCAGAAAGTCTATACCAGCGATCGAAGCACATGGGTGGGTGATGGTTTTCCAACAAACTCCATGTTACCCATGCATGAAATAGGAAATCATACCAGCCCATTCTTGGTAATGGGTTATACAGGTCAATATCGATTTTCTCCAAGTCACCACCAACGCGGTGTTGGTTTACACCCCCACCGTGGCTTTGAAACGGTGACGATTGTCTATGACGGCGAATTAGAGCATCGTGACTCAAAAGGCAATCATGGAAAAATTGGTCCAAACGAAGTGCAATGGATGACCGCAGGTAAAGGTATTCTGCATGAAGAACACCATTCGGAAGCTTTTGCAAAAACTGGCGGAGTTTTGGATATGGTTCAACTTTGGGTAAATCTACCAGAGCATGCCAAGATGACTGAGCCGAGATATCAGGAATTGACTGAGCAAAATATTCCTGAAGTTTTATCTCACGATGAGCAAACCAAGATTCGTGTTATTGCTGGTCAATATCAAATCGGCTCAACTGTTTATCAAGGACCAGCTCAAACATTTAGCAACATGAATGTTTATGACATTAGACTTAATCATGGAGCACGCCTTCCATTAAATCTTATGCCAAACTGGAATCATCTGATTTTCATCCTTGATGGAGAAGTTGAGATTGATGGTCAGATCTATACAGCCATACAAACGCTTTATCTTGACCCAAAATCAACACAGGTCGAAATATTTGCTCATCGTACGGCGAAAATTCTTTGCTTAAGTGGTGAACCATTGAATGAACCCATTGTTGCCCACGGTCCTTTCGTCATGAATACTCAGGAAGAAATCGTGCAAGCATTTGATGATTTCAGAAATGGAAATTTTGCTTAATTTAACATCCACAAGCCTTATCATTTTCAAGATAAGGCTTACCCCTCATCACTCCTTCATTCCTTTCAAATACTTGTCATAATCGCCTATTAGACTTAGTTCAAAAACAACGTACGATTACTAAATGAAATCAGATAATTTTACTAAAGTTAGCTTATCAGCACTATTTTTTATTTTTCTTAAATTAGGATGTATTTCATTTGGTGGTCCTGCAGCGCATTTGGTATTATTTAATCGCACTTTTGTTGATCGGCTCAAATGGCTAAGCTCTCATGAATATGGACAATTGGTCGCATTAGCACAATTGTTGCCAGGTCCGACCAGTAGTCAAGTGGGGCTATCGATAGGATATTTATCCAAAGGATATTGGGGAGGCTTTATTGCTTGGTTAGGATTTACATTACCTGCCTTCATTCTAATGACCTCATTTGCTATTTTTGGTCAATATTTTTTTTCCGATATACCTCTTGAACTCTTTCACGTCATCCATTTGATTGTAATAGCCGTCGTCATTTGGGCTTTTTTACAAATGTTTAAAAGCTTCTGTACTGAAATTTGGCAGTATGTCCTGATGCTGAGTTCTGCTTTTTTTATTTATTTTGCGCAGTGGAGCTATAGTCAAATTTTCTTAATTTTAGTGGCTGGATTCATTGGCTTAGCATTTACAAAAAAAGGAAAATCTCAGCCATCACCGCACATCAAAACCACTCAGGCATATCAAAAGTATCATTATCTCTGGCTCATCCTGTTTGTCACTTTATTTATTATTTTTCCTGCGCTGCAATTTATCTATTCATCAAGCTTGCTTAGAAATCTAGAAAGCTTTTATCACACTGCTTCAATGGTTTTTGGGGGCGGTCATATCATCCTGCCACTCATGTATGAAGATTTTGTGCTTACTCAACACATCACTGCGGAACAATTTGACTTAGGCTATGCATTTGCTCAAGTTATTCCAGGCCCTTTATTTAGCTTTGCAGGATACGTTGGCACATATTTAGGATTTACCGCATCGCCTTTACTTAACGCTGCGATTGCAACCAGTATAATTTTCCTGCCCTCATTTCTGCTTATTTTCGGCACGCTCCCTTACTGGTCAAAATGGGTCAAAAACAAAAAGATTGCAGCAGCCGTCGCTGCTATTAATGCAGCGGTCATCGGATTATTACTCTGTTTAATTGCTCAAATGGCTGAAAAACATCTACATTCGATTTATGATTTTATTTTTATCGGCATTGTCATTCTTTTACTGAGATCAAAAATCCCTGTCATCATCTCTTTATTAGCGAGCTTTGTTAGCTATGGAGCTTTATTGTATTTTGTGATTTAAAGATCAAACTTAAATGCAAAAATAAAAAAACTCGCAAGCCTGAACTTGCGAGTTTTTATCATCAAGTCGCCTTAGAATAAACGATTCATCCCGTTTAACGTTGCTACACGATAAGCTTCAGCCATCGTTGGGTAGTTAAACGTTGTCTCAACAAAATACTTGATGGTGTTGTTCGGGCTATTCATCACGGCTTGACCAATATGGATAATTTCAGAAGCATTATTACCGAAGCAATGCACACCTAAAATTTCTAAGGTTTCGCGATGGAATAAAATCTTTAACTCACCCACTGTATCACCCGTGATTTGTGCACGAGCGAGGTGACGGAAAGACGCCTGACCAACTTCATAAGGAATTTTTTCTTCAGTTAATTCCTGCTCAGTTTTACCAATTGATGAAATCTCTGGAATGGTATAAATACCAGTAGGGATATCAACCACGGGTTGGATACCTTGTTCACCGCTCATAATCGCGCCAGCACAACGACCTTGGTCATATGCAGCTGAAGCTAGAGACGGCCAACCAATCACATCACCCGCAGCATAAATGTTTTCAACTTCAGTTTGATACTGCTCGTTCACTGATAGTTGTCCACGGCTGTTTGGTTTGATACCAACATTTTCCAAGCCAAGACCATCTGTATTACCAGATCGACCATTACACCATAGAATTGCATCAGCTTTAATTTTCTTGCCACTTTCAAGATGCAACACCACATGATCATCAAATGTTTCTAAGTGATCAATCTGCTCATTGTGACGAATCAATACACCTTGTTCACGTAAGTGATATGACAATGCATCAGCAATTTCGTCATCTAAATAGCTCAGTAATTTATGCTGAGTATTAATCAAATCAACTTTGTGATCTAAGCCAATAAAGATAGATGCATATTCACAGCCAATGACACCAGCGCCATAAATAATGATTTTTTGAATTGAAAAATCTAGATCTAAAATTTTGTCAGAATCAAACACACGTGGGTGATTGAAATCTAAAATTGAAGGACGATATGGACGACTACCTGTCGCAATCACCAACTGTTTAAAAATAATCGTTTCTTTCACACCTTCAGGCGTGAAAATCACCACCGTATTTTGATCTTGGATATATGCACGACCGTGGAAAATATCAATGCGGTTACGGTCGTAAAAACGCGAGTGTGTATCTACTTGCTGTTGGATCACTTTATGCGCATTACGAAGCACTTGCTTCATGGTGAATTGTTTCCAATCACCCACTTTTTGGAACATTGGATCACGTTGATAACGGATAATGCTAGAAACCGTTTGACGTAAAGCTTTACTTGGAATGGTTCCTACATGCGTACAGTTACCACCAAGTTGTTCACGCATATCAACTACTGCAACGCGCTTGCCTGATTTGGCAAGTTTCATTGCCGCACCTTCACCAGCAGGGCCTGAACCTAAAACGACTGCATCATATTTGACAAAGGTTCCACTCACGACCTCTTTCTTACGCGGCATTCAATGCTCCTATACAATTATCTCTTCATTTATCTAACTTATATTATGACTGAAAATGCACACATTTGCTGTATTTCAATACCATATATTGCTTGATAGCCACATTTATTTTATGAATATCGTTTTTGCCCAATTTATGCATAAATTCGCTATAATAAGAGACCTATTTTTAATATTTCCTCCCGTCACACATTAGTGGAATCGTTGAATATGTCAGAAAACCGTAAACCAGTACAGGGTGAAAAACTTCGTGGCGCTGAGAAAGTTGCACGTATTCCTGTAAAAGTGATTCCTACGGTTGAAGCACCTCGTAAACCAGACTGGATTCGCGTCAAAATGGCTGCACCAGAAGAGGTTCAACGCATTAAATCAACTTTACGTGAACAAAAATTACATACAGTGTGTGAAGAAGCTGCATGTCCAAACCTTCCTGAATGTTTTGGTGGTGGTACAGCAACTTTCATGATTATGGGTGACATTTGTACACGTCGTTGCCCATTTTGTGATGTGGCACATGGTCGTCCGAATGCATTAGACCCAGATGAACCACGCCACATGGCTGAGACAATTGCAAACTTAGGTTTGAAATACGCTGTTATAACATCTGTAGACCGTGATGATCTACTCGATGGTGGAGCGCAACACTTTGTTGATTGTATTAAAGAAGCTCGTGCTTTAAGTCCTAATACATTATTGGAAATTTTAGTACCTGATTTCCGTGGTCGTATGGATGTTGCATTACGCATCATGACGGAATGTCCTCCAGATGTTTTTAACCACAACATTGAAACCGTACCACGTTTATACAAAGCAATGCGTCCAGGTTCTGACTATCAACATTCCTTAAATCTTCTTAAAATGTTTAAAGAATACTGCCCAGATATTCCAACTAAATGTGGCTTGATGGTAGGTATTGGCGAAACTGAAGAAGAAGTTCTCGCACTTCTTGATGACCTTAAAGCACACGATGTTGACTACGTAACGATTGGTCAATATTTACAACCATCAAAAGAACATGCACCAATTGATCGCTTCGTCACACCTGAAGAGTTCGAACGCTATACAGCACATGGGCAAAAATTAGGCTTTAAAAATATTTGGGCTGCACCAATGGTACGTTCAAGTTATTTTGCTGATCGTCAATACTATGGCGAACCAGTACCAGCAGTTCGTCGTAAAGCTGATCCTGCAAAGAAAATTACTGTTCAAACAATCGAAGCATAATTCTTCTTACTTTAAAGCCCTCGTATGAGGGCTTTTTTGTTTGTGGTTTTTATAATTCTCAATTACTTATTGACACATTTCTTATCTCTCTTCAGCTTGAATTTTGAATATTTTTCAAACAATCTTATCCAATATAAGTATTAATATGCGTCCGTTTTAGAACTCAACGCTTTCGTTTCACATTTCATGATCCAATATCTCTGTAGATCTGATGTTTGTGCTTTGATTAAATTTACTGTGGGTATTGGCTCCATGACCAAATCATAAATGGAGCAGTTCATAATGTTTTTTATACTCAGTTTAATTATTCTATTTATAACACTCTGGGCTATTTTTTATTTCGAATTCTCAAGAACTTCTGGGGCTATCTTACTCACAGTCGTATCTATTTTAGTCGCGTTGATCAGCCCTTGGTCGCTGATACTCGGTATTCCTTTTATCCTAATTTCATTGATTGTCAGTATTGATACGTTAAGGATGAAATTTATTACACAACCTGCCTATAAAGCTCTAGCCAATGCAATGCCAACAATGAGTAGTACCGAGCGTGAAGCATTGGATGCAGGAACCAGTTGGTGGGAAAAAGAATTATTTATGGGGGCACCAGACTGGAAGAAATTTGATCAGTATCCGTACCCCACGCTGTCTGAAGAAGAACAATCATTTATCGATCATGAAGTCGAACAGCTCTGCCAGATGCTGGATGAATGGGATATTCACCATCATCGTAAAGACCTCCCTGAAGAAGTCTGGTCATTTATTAAATCCAAAGGTTTTCTGGGTTTAATTATCCCTAAAGAATACGGCGGTAAACAATTCAGCTCATTTGCGCAAAGCCGTATCATGAGTAAGATTGCCTCGCGCTCACTTACCACTGCTGTCAGTTGTATGGTGCCTAACTCTTTAGGTCCAGGAGAATTACTCTTACACTACGGTACTGAAGATCAAAAGAATCGTTATTTACCAGGTTTAGCAAAAGGTGAAGAAATTCCATGTTTTGGTTTAACAAGCCCTGAAGCAGGTTCAGATGCAGGTGCAATTCCTGACACAGGTGTGGTTTGTTATGGTCAATTTGAAGGACAAGAAGTTCTTGGCCTAAAAATGAATTTTTCCAAACGTTGGATTACACTTGCCCCTGTTGCTACGGTGGTCGGTTTAGCTTTCAAATTATATGACCCTGAAGGTTTACTAGGTGATAAAAACAAAACTGAATACGGAATCACATGTGCCCTATTACCAGCTGATCATGAAGGTGTGATTGTAGGAGCACGCCATAATCCAGGTTCGCCATTTATGAATGGTACCGTGGATGGTAAAGATGTCTTCATTCCGCTGGATTGGATTATTGGTGGTGTAGAAAATGCAGGTAAAGGCTGGCGTATGCTGATGGAATGTCTGGCAGTTGGCCGCGGTATTTCTCTTCCAGCACTATCAACAGCTGCAGGTGAAATGTGTTATTTAAATGTCGGCGCCTTTGCTCGTGTCCGTCAACAATTCAAAATTTCAGTCGGTAAATTCGAAGGTGTTCAAGAGGTTTCAAGTGATATCGCTAGCGATACCTATATGCTTGAAGCATTCCGTTACCTAGTGACTTGTGGCCTAAACCAAGGGGGTAAACCTGCAGTCATGACTGCAATGGCAAAATACTACGCAACTGAGACCATGCGTAAGATTGTTAATCATAGTATGGACATTGTGGGCGGGCGTGCTATCCAAATGGGTCCTCGTAACTTCTTGGCGCTCATGTACCAAGCGATCCCTGTTTCGATTACTGTTGAGGGTGCCAATATTCTGAGTCGTTCACTGATGATTTTTGGTCAAGGTTCGATGCGTTGTCATCCCTATTTATTTGAAGAATTACAACTTTTACAAGCCGAAAATAAAGATGCAGCCTTAAAAGAGTTTAATGACATTCTTTATAAGCATTTGGGTTATACATTTAATCGAACCGCTAAATCATTTGCTTATGGTTTTATAGGCGGATCAACAGAAGGTTCAGTAAAGGCTGATGATTTCAGTCGCCCTTACTACAAAACCATTAATCGTTTGAGTGCTAATTTTGCCTTAGTCGCAGACATGTGCTTAGGCCTCCTTGCAGGTGATATCAAACGCAAAGAAATGCTGTCTGGACGATTAGCAGATATGCATTCACACTTATTTATTGCGACTGCTATTCTTAAATTTTATGAAAATGGTCAACGTACTGAAGCTGAACAACTGCACGCTAAACTCGCACTTGAGAAAGCATTATATGCATCTCAAGAAGCGTTCTATGGTCTGTTTGATAACTTCCCTGTAAAAATTGCCGCAAGTTTAGTCAAACTTATTTGTTTCCCTTTTGGTCGTCCTATTACTCAACCATCAGATGCCTTGAAACTTAAATTAGGTGAACTAATTCTTCAGGAAAATGCTTTCCGCGATGAATTAAAAAAACATGTCTTCTATAGTACTGATCCCGATGATGTCAATGGGCGCATGGAGTCTACATTCCAAATGTTGCTTCAAATTGAGGAATTATGGAATAAGTTTAAAAAGGCTGAATCCAAAGGCCAATTTACAGGTCTGACTTTTGAAGAGCACATTGAGTCTGCTCTTAATGACAAGTTCATCACTCAGGCTGAAGCAGATCAGTTACTTACGTATAACGCTAAACGTTTTGACAGTATGTTGACCGATGTTTTCGATACTGAACTTAACCAGAGTTTAGAACTTGAGAACCCTCACGCTCAGGTGTTGTCAAAATCTACACAATACTAGTCACTCAATTGCTTCTGAAAAAACGATCCTAAAGGGTCGTTTTTTATTTTTCATTCCACTTTTTATATTTCATTCCACTATGGTGTTATAGAAAACAACATCAAAATAAGCGAAATTAAATGAAAACAAAATAATGAATCTTTATTCATTTTTTATGATAATGTGATTACAACTCATAAAATAGCTGTCATTAAATTTTAAACATATGAAATTGACACGCATTTGAATCATATAAACTACAGGACAAGGATCAACGCTATGAGTCAAGAAATCGTATTAGTTGCAGGTAGCCGTACCGCTATGGGTAGCTTTCAGGGAGGACTTTCAAGCTTAACAGCCCCGCAACTTGGTGCTGAAGTCATTAAAGCCGTACTTGACCAATCTAAGCTTGCTGCAGACCAACTAGATGAAGTGATTATGGGCTGTGTTTTACCTGCGGGATTAAAAC
This sequence comes from Acinetobacter sp. ANC_7553, assembly GCF_056779895.1. Lineage (NCBI taxonomy): Bacteria > Pseudomonadati > Pseudomonadota > Gammaproteobacteria > Moraxellales > Moraxellaceae > Acinetobacter > Acinetobacter sp. ANC_7553. Next base: position 78,482 of record NZ_JBWYIV010000003.1, read on the forward strand.
AAGGCCCTGCTCGTCAAGCGATGCGAATTGCAGGTGTACCAGATCATGTAGGTGCAACAACGATCAATAAAATCTGTGGGTCTGGCATGAAAGCCGTGATGCAAGCTGCAGATGCCATTAAAGCTGGCTCGGCAAATATTATTGTCGCTGGCGGAATGGAATCCATGTCGAATGCACCTTATCTCATGGACAAAGCACGTTCTGGTTTCCGTATGGGACATGGCAAAGTGATTGATCACATGTTCCAAGAAGGTTTGGAAGATGCTGAAACTGGCTATTCAATGGGTATTCTTGCTCAAGAAATGGCAGATAAGAAAAACTACACACGTGAACAACAAGACGATTTCGCGATTCGCTCCTTAACTCGTGCTCAGAATGCGATTCAAAATAATTATTTCAAAAATGAAATCACCCCCGTTACAGTAAGTTCACGTAAAGGCGATGTCATCGTTGCCCAAGATGAAAATCCATTTACAGCAAAAATTGATAAAATTCCTACGCTACGCCCAGCATTTGCTAAAGACGGTACAATTACTGCAGCCAATGCCAGTTCAATTAGTGATGGTGCATCAGCATTTTTAGTGACTTCTGCTGAACTCGCAACAGCAAAGGGACTTTCAACTTTAGCAACGATTAAAGCTTACGCAACGCACTCTCAACACCCATCAGAATTTACCATCGCACCTGTTGGTGCAATAGAAAAAGTATTAAACAAAGCGGGCTGGACTGTTGAAGACGTGGATTTGTGGGAAATTAATGAAGCGTTTGCGATGGTGACCATGGCAGCGATCGATGCTTTTCATTTAGATCCTGAAAAAGTGAATATCCACGGTGGAGCTTGTGCACTCGGACATCCATTGGGGTCATCAGGTTCACGAATTATTTTGACTCTCATCCATGCATTAAAACGCTTAGGTAAAACAAAAGGTGTTGCCGCACTTTGCATTGGTGGTGGAGAAGCAACTGCGATTGCGATTGAAATCCCAGCTTAATATTTATGCTATAGCGCATCTCAGGATGCGCTTTTTTTATGAGGAAAAAAATGTCAAAACAAGATTATGAAAATGGTTTAAAAGTTCGTACCGAAGTGATGGGAGAAACTTTTGTCAAACGTGCACAAGACAATACAGTTCCATTTACTCAACCACTTCAAGATTGGATTAATGAGCATGCATGGGGTTCAACTTGGCAACGTGAAGGCGTTTTACCACGCAAGTATCGTTCGTTAATCACGATTGCATTTTTAACAGCCCAAAAAAGCCCAACAGAACTTAAAGGTCATGTACGTGGTGCTTTAAATAACGGCGCAACTGTTGAGGAAATCCAAGAGGTTCTTTTGCACAGCTTGCCGTACTGTGGTGCTCCAGCTACACAAGAAGCATTTAGAGCCGCGTTAGAAGTCATTAATGAATATCAACAAAGCTAATCTCATTGAGCATTCATAGATAAACCGCTTAATCTACATTAAGCGGTATTTAAGGTATTTGGACGCTAGATTTAACTTAATTCAATTTTAGATTGATGTTCAAGCACCTGAACCACAGCTGAAAAATCAGAATCTTGAGCTTTCACTTTTTCAATTTGCATATACTGATTTTGTATAAGTTGCATCGTTGGCAAATCCAAAGCTTGCTCTTGAATTAGATCGGTCGCAATTCCAATATCCTTTTGTAAAAGATCTAAGGCGAAGGTTTTTGGAAATGCACGACTCAAGACACGTTGCGCCATAATATTTTCAGACATTGAACTTTTACCACTAGAATGATTAATACAATTTAATGCACTATTCAAATCTACTCCTTTTGATTTTAATACCGTCAATCCTTCTGCAAGTGCCCATAGATGGGTTGCCATCAACGTATTATTCACCGCTTTAACAGCAAATCCAGAACCACTCTCCCCGACATATTCAATTAATCCTGCAAATGCCTGAATAATCGGTTTTGCACGCTTATAAGCATCGAAATCACCCCCAACCATTACCGTCAGTGTCCCTTTTTCAGCACCTATAGTTTGCCCAGAAACGGGGGCATCTAAATATTCAACACCATTAAATTTCAACTGATTTGCAAGTTTTAAAGCACTTATAGGTACACCACTGGTACAGTCGATCCATACGCTCCCCTTGACCGGAGGATTTTGAGCAATAAGCTGTTCGACATCTGCACTGGTGGGTAAGCAAGTGAAAATAAAATCTGCTTTCACTGCTTGATCGACAGAGGTCGCTTTAGTACCAAATGTTTGTGCATGTGCTTCTGCTTTTTCAAAATTACGGTTCCAAACTAAAACTTCAAATCCTAGTTTTGGTAAATGGCTCGCCATGTGCCATCCCATAGCACCTAAACCGATAAATGCAATTTTCATTTTTAATTTCACCTTAAATTTGAGTATTAGGGAGTGCCGTTGCTTCTGCTGAATGCGGTTTGTTTTCGAGCTCTACTGTTTGCGCATTTTTATCTTCGCGATTTAAGAAAAGATTCAATAAAATAGCCGCTAATGTTGCAGTCCCTATTCCACCCAAATCAAAATTGCCAATTTGTAAACTATAATTGCCTGTCCCCATAATTAAGGTGACAGCAGCAATCAACAGAGTACTGTTTTTGGTAAAATCTACGCGGTTGTCCACCCAAATTTTAGCACCGGCCACTGTAATCAGACCGAAAACAACAATCGAAGCTCCCCCTAATAATGCGACAGGAATCGTACTAATAACCGCGCCAAATTTTGGTGATAGTCCTAGCAAGATTGCAAATACGCCAGCAAATAAAAATATAGTGGTCGCATAAATTTTGGTTACCGCCATAACACCAATGTTCTCAGCATATGTTGTCATTCCTGTTCCACCGACTGATGCAGACAAGGTCGTACATACACCATCTGCAAAGAAACCTCGTCCCATATATGGTGAAAGATTACGTCCAGTCATTGCAGATACCGCTTTGAAATGTCCTAGATTCTCTGCAACTAAGATGATCGCTACGGGAGCAATAAGCAGCATGGCATTAAATTCAAACACTGGCGCATGAAAAGTAGGTAAACCGAACCAAGCTGCCTCACTGACTTTAGTAAAATCGATCGCTGTACCAAAACCCAAAACATTGGTGAGTAAAAAATAAATAAAGTAAGAAGCCACTAAGCCAATGAGCAATAACAATCTACGGATCATGCCCTTAGTAAATACGGCGATTACACTAATACAAATAATCGTGATTAGAGCCATCCATGAATCAAACTGATTAGCAGAGACACTTTTGATCGCCACTGGCGCTAAATGCAAACCAATGATCATCACAATTGCTCCAGTCACAATTGGTGGCATCAATTTTTCAATCCATGCTGTGCCAGTTTTCATCACGATCAAACCGATCAAGGCGTACAAAATACCGCATGCAATGGTACCGCCAAGTGCTAAGCCTAAGTTTGGATTTAAGCCAACACCGGTATAACCAGTGACTGCAATGACTGCTCCAATGAAAGCGAAGCTCGAACCTATATAGCTCGGCATACGCCCCCCAGTCATTAGGAAAAATAATATTGTCCCAATACCCGTAATAAACATTGTAAGATTCGGATCGAAACCCATCAGTAAAGGGGCAAGTACTGTTGCTCCAAACATTGCAAATGCATGCTGCAGCCCCAATACCATACTTTTACCTGGCGGCAAGTACTCATCTACTTGAACTGCGGTCGTGTCTAGATTTCCTTGGAAAGGTTTAAATTTTGGAAACCATGTTTCTTTTGTGCTCATCGACCTTCTCCTGATCAAGCATGCTGTTTTAGACCATTGGAACTGGCTCGCAATATGCGCGGTTAAAATACATGAGGGCTTTTTCACCCGCTTGCTGTTTCATCCCCTTTACATGGCAGAACAAAACATCATGACTGCCCACCGATAAACTTTGTACGACTTCACAATCAAAACTCACTAGCGCACCTTCTAAAATAGGTGCACCTGTGACTAATGTTGACCAATCCCCCTTTTCGAAACGTTCTGCCATTGGAGTTTTACCCCCAAACACATTTGATAAATGCTTTTGACTACTACTTAAAGTATTGACACACAAAACCTGATTACTTTTAAATGTTTCAAATACTGATGCTGATCGATTTAGACATACCAGCAATGTTGGTGGCGTATCTGTCACACTACATACAGCTGAAGCTGTGAAGCCAGCTTTTCCTGCTAGACCAGCTGTAGTAATGACATTGACAGCTGCACCTAAATTCGACATTCCTTGCCTAAAAACCTGTTGGTCAATATTGAATGTGGCACTCACTGCCTCGGGTAAATTGATTGATTTCACATTTGCATTCATAGTGTTCTCCATCCCTCATCGCCTAAGCAGTCAGTGAGGGACTCATAATAGGGTGATGAAAGCTTTCAAATTAAACATGAGCAATCGAAGCAATTTCGATGAGTGCATCAGGTTTGACTAATCCTGTTTGAATACAGTAACGAGCTGGTTCTGCATTCGGAAAATATTCGGCATATACTTCATTCATTGCAGCGTAGTTTGCCCAATCTGTCAGAAAAATATGGTTGAAAGTAATGTCAGACATTGTTCCGCCAGCAGTTTCGATGACCTTCTTTATTGTTTCAAGGACATGGCGTGTCTGTGCTGCTACGTCTCCAACATGAACTACATTGTTGTTTTCATCAAAAGGCAAAGTGCCTGAAACATAGACAATGTTGTCTGCTTTAGTTGCTGGCGAATACGGTGCGAGTGGCTTACCTGAACCCACTGGAATAATGACTTCTTTTGACATGACTTATTTCCTAATTTTAAAATTTATAAATATCTATGCGCTTTCAGCGAGTGTTGGTTGATCTGCAAAACTACTGACAAAACTTTCTGTATCCGACACCCATCCAAAGAAGGTTTTTATGTTGTACATACTTGCGACATGGGCTTCTTTTGGCCCTGCTTGATGACAGGCATCGTCTAAAGCCACGCCAAAATATTCTAGAAAGAAGCCATCTCTGAGCGTCGATTCAACGCATACATTGGTCGCGATACCAACAAAAACCAAATTACGAATTCCACGCACTCTGAGCATGCTGTCTAGCGCTGTGTTAAAGAATCCACTATAACGAGGCTTTTCAATCACAATATCTTGAGGAGCTGGCACCAACTCATCAATCAACTCAAAATCCCAATCCCCTTTTGCTAACAATTTGCCTTGTAGCTCAGGACGCTTACGCATGGTCTTCAGTGCATTTGATTTATGAAAGTTTGGTGAATCAATACCACCTGCTTCACGATATTGATTATCCCAACCGTTTTTGAAATAGATCACTTGAATACCAGCATCATGTGCTGCAGAAACTGCCTTTTTAATATTTTCAACCACAGGTTTTGTCGTCGACACATCAAACCCAGCAAGATCTAAATAACCACCTTTTGACGTATACGCATTTTGCATATCAATCACGATTAATGCTGTTTGCTCAGGTGCAAGCACAATATTTTCCGGTTCGGCTTTGAGTTTTACACCCGTACCCGCTTGTGCAGTAAATCCAGCTTCAACGGTATTTTCTAAATGACTCATGCGATTTTCTCCAACACAGGTTCTGAACTCATTCCTTCAACCACAACATGTTCACGACATTTCATAAGCGGCTGAATCCGTTGTCCAAAACTTTCAACACCTTTAACAAAATCATCAAATGTCAGTAAAATGCCTTCAGTTCCTTTTACCTCGCTAATCTCATCTAGCATTTTTGCGATAGTTTCGTAAGAACCCACTAACGTCCCCATATTGATGTTGACTGGTGATACTGATGAAGCCATTTGACGAATATTAGTATCTGCACCAGATTGAGTATCTTTTCCGCCTTGATTCATTAACCAGTTGATCGCTTCAATATCAGCGCCATCGTTGTAATGTTGCCACTTCGCCATCGCTTCTTCGTCTGTTTCAGCAGCGATAATCATGAACAAAACGTAGGTTTGAACATCACGACCCGTAATATCTGTTTTTGTTTTTAAACGATCGTTGATTTCTGCATATGCTGTTGGTGTATTAAGCCCTTTACCAAAAACAAAATTGTAATCAGCGTGTTGAGCAGAAAATTCCAAACCTGTATCCGATTGACCAGCACAGATAATTTTCATCTCTGCTTGCGGGCGTGGGCTAACTCGGCAATCATCCATTTGGAAATGGTCACCTTTAAAATCAGATTTACCTGTTGCCCATAATTCACGCAGAATTTGTACGTATTCAGATAAGTATTCGTAACGCTTTCCGAAATATTCATCACCGGGCCACATGCCCATTTGGGTATATTCTGGCGCTTGCCAACCTGTGACGACATTTAGGCCGAAACGACCATTCGAAATTGAATCAATCGTAGATGCCATGCGTGCAACTATGGCAGGCGGCATCACTAACGTCGCAGCTGTTGCATAAATTTTTATTTTGCTAGTGACTGCAGCAAGACCCGCCATAAGCGTAAAAGTTTCTAAGTTGTGATCCCAAAACTCAGTTTTACCGCCGAAACCACGCAGCTTGATCATAGACAATGCAAAGTCAAAACCGTAATGCTCTGCGCGTTGGACAATTTTTTTATTTAACTCAAAACTTGGTTTGTATTGAGGAGCATTTTCTGAGAGTAACCAGCCATTATTTCCGATCGGACAAAAGACACCAATTTTCATATCTAACACTCCTAATTTAACGATCAGTTAAATTTGATTTAGTAGGATTAAGCTTTCGAGCTTGTATTAGATATTTAGCAAATGATGTGCCAATTATTATTTTATTATATATTACAACAACTTAATAATTTTATATTTTACCTTATGATAAATTAATCACATAATCCTAATACCCATTACTCCTACACAACGTCATAAAAAAGTGCATAAGATGTTCCAAAAAATACCATTTGGTAAAATAATTAAAAAACCACGATCTCAATCGTGGTTTTTTATAAGCAATTGAAAAGTTTCAAATGCTAGAGTGTTCGAAGAAATTGAAAAAGTGCCTGATTAGTGATATTTGGCTCAGTCACAGTAGAAGCATGTGCACCTACATCAAAAATTGAGCATTTTGCATGTACAAAATTTTTCTGAAGATCAAGAGTCTTATGTACTGGAACCAAGAAATCATCACGATTTGCAATCAAGTGAATTGGAGTTCGTTGAAGTGCGGTGATATGTTCATTCGTTATTTTAAATTCCTTTAAAGCCTTCAGACGTCTCAGTACATTCTCTTTTGGTGGAAAGTTTCGGAGTTGATTATTTTCTGCTTGTTGTATTTGATCGATATTAACAGAGATCCATACAGGTGGATAAAGAAATAATGCTTGAGCTCTAACATATGCCTCTGCACCAGCATTTTGTAATAACGATTCTCGAGCTTCAAAACATTTGAGCGTATGTGGATCTAGTGAGTCCCACGCATTAATACTAGTCAAACTCAACATTTCCAATTTTGTATTTTGAATTAAAACGGCTAACTCCGCTCCAATATGCCCACCTAAAGCATGACCGATAAAATGGAATTCATCGATCTTTAGATCCTCTAAAATCTGTATCACTTGTATTGCCATATCGGTCATTGAATAAGTTGGTGCTAGTAATGCAGCATCTGCATGACATCCTTCTTGATCATATGTAATAACATGAAAAAATCGAGTCAATATATCTAATTGTGGATGCCAAAAATGTCCATGTCCTCCTAACCCTGAAGATAACAACACAAATTGAGCATCAGGATTAGCTTTGCAGTAAAAAACTTGATACGTCATAAATTTTACCTATCGATAAAAAATAACTACAACGCTGCAATTAACATGCCCAAGCTAATTCAATTAAAAATTTATTTCTAAAATGCTAAATTTATAATTCTAAAGATAAACAATAATTGTTATCATTTACAATAATTACATACACTCACACTTTCTTACTTTTATGAACAGTACAGAATTCGAACTACCAGGCGAGTTAACACTTGGGAATCAAGTAAAAAAAACTCGTAAGACTACTAAATCAGTTTCTATCAGTTATCGCCTGATGGTGCTCTATCGTTTTTTATTGGCGGGTATTGGAGGTTATTTGCTTGCATCCCTCTCTGCTATCGTGATTGCACAAACATTTAGCACATATCAATCTAGCGCAGCGATGTCAGCAACGCTCATTGCTTTCTGTTTACAGTGTGCAGCGTTTATTTGGGTTTTTATGGTTCACAAAACCAGAAAAGCTACATTGGGCATCGTCTTACCTAGCCTTGCTTTATTTCTCATCTATAAAATCATGGGGAACTAATTCATGAGAAGTGATGCCAAAGCTGAAGGCCCACGCCAGTCTATGTCATGGTTACATACTTGGGCTAGTTTGATACTAGGATGGTTGCTGTATGCCATCTTTGTAACTGGTACTTTGAGTTTTTTCCAAGCAGAAATCAGTACATGGATGAAGCCCGAGTATCACCAATCGATTCCAAGCCAATCTCAACTCGAGCAGACGCAAGTGGCTCTGCAATATTTGCAGAATAATCATGCTGATGCAGGGAGCTGGGGAATTCAATTACCCAATGCTCGTCAAAATTACACCACACTGAATATCCGGAGTGTCGGAGAAGATCCCAATGCTCGTCGCGGTGGTAAACGTGTGACGATTGACAGTGCCACAGGTGAAGTATTAGAAGCCCGTGAAACCCGTGGGGGTAGTTTTCTGTATCGTTTCCATTTTGAATTATACGGAATGCCACGTATATGGTCACGTTGGATTGTGGGCATAGCAACCATGTTTATGCTTGTTGCAATTATTAGTGGCATCATCACCCATAAGAAAATCCTTAAAGATTTCTTTACCTTTAGAACAGGTAAAGGACAGCGTTCTTGGTTAGACGCACATAATGCAACAGCTGTATTCGCACTCCCCTTTCATATCATGATCACTTTTAGTGGTTTACTTTTATTATTGTTTACCATCATGCCGTGGGGGGTACAGCAAATTTATGACAATCGTGGCGCCTTTCTACAAGACCAACGAAAATCCTTAATTCAAAAACCAGCAGAACCACAAGGGCAGACTCGTACTGATCAACCGCAAGGAAATCAGCGCTCGATGATGAATGCGCGTACAGAAATTGAGGCTCGTGGTACGCAGTCAGCATCAAATGAACATACTAACAAAATGGATGGTGAGAGAAAGAATCGAGGTGAAAGTCGACGTACGCGCAACCAAGATCGAAAAGCTGAACCTGCACCACTTACAGATATTGCTCCGATCCTCACTCAAGCTGAAGCGAAGTGGAAAAACAATCCGATTGGTTCGATCACAATTAAAGCACCAAATACATCGAAGGCGACCATTGAGTTACGTGCTTTACACGGCGCAAGTATCGCTCATCGTGGCGTATATGAAACTTTAGACTTCAATGGTGTGACAGGTCAAAACATTACAGATGATTCCACTCAACTCAAAAATCCTTCTATTCCCAATGGCATTTACAATGTTGCCACTGTTCTACATGAAGCACGAGGAGTTGATTTAGCCTTACGTTGGATACTCTTTTTTTCCGGTATCGTTGGCACGCTAATGGTCGCAACAGGATTAATTTTATGGTGCGTCAAACGTGCACCTCAACAAGCGAAACAAGGTTATAAATCCTTTGGGTATCGTACGGTCGAGATTACCAACATCGCTGCGATTATCGGCTTACCTATTGCTTGTGCAGCTTATTTTTATGCAAACCGTTTTATCCCTGCCAACATGGAAATGCGTTTAAACTGGGAAATCCGTACATTCTTTATTGTGTGGCTCTTCACACTTGTTTATGCTGTTTTTCGCACCCATCGCCAAGCTTGGCTTGAATTACTGGGTCTCGCTACCCTGCTTTTCGCTTTACTTCCGCTTGTAAACTTTATCACAGGTGGTCAACCTTTATGGCGTTCTATAGCTCACGGTCAATGGGTTATCGCTTCGTTCGATCTGGCGATGCTAGTTTTAGCAGTGGTTTTTTATTTTGCACTTTACAAAGTTCAAAATCATCAAGGAACTCCATTAAAAAAGAGTCAAGTTTTACCTAAGGTAGAGGGGTAATCACCATGAGCTTTTTTCTCCTCATTTGGGCAGTTTGTACTTTAGGTTTTATAGGTTTAGCCAGTGCAATGCAAAAGCATCAAAAACAAATTTTTGGTCAAACATTGAGTGCTAAACACCAGAAAATAGCCTCAATGGTTGGATGGGGATTCCTGTCGTTAGGGCTTATCCTCTGCATGAGCAAAGGACAAGTCAGTAATATGATGAGTTATTGGATTGGTGTACTGACATTCGCTGCGCTTTTTGTTGCACTTTGTCTGACCTATTTTGAGTCACAAATGAAAAAAATCATTTTGGGCGTATCCTTTATTGGATTCATCAGCTTGATCTTCCTCATCATTTAAATACTCTACTTGATAAAAAAACCGACCAATATTTCATTTAAATATGGGTCGGTTTTTTTCTTCTTAAATTAGCTTTAAACGTGAATCACGCTGAAGTTCTAGCAATTCAAACGTATAATCAACCTCATTTATTATGGCGGTTAAGGATCGGCACGCATGGAACTTCGACATTTGAAATATTTCGTCTCAGTTGCCGAAGAACTTAATTTTACGCGTGCTGCAGAAAAACTTTTTATAGCGCAGCCCTCTTTAAGCCAGCAAATTAAAGACCTTGAAGCGGAATTAGGTACATCCCTGCTGATTCGTAAAAGCAGAAGCTTATCGCTCACAGAGGAAGGAGAAACTTTTTTAAAAGATGCTCGACATATATTGAAACTTGCTCAAGAGGCCAAACACAAGATTCAAATTATGGCGAATACCAAGAAAAATAAATTAAATATTGGTTTTTTACCTGTGGCAGAAATGAAAATTTTTCCTTATGTCATGCCTATTATTCGTGCACAACAGCCTGATTTAGATATTCAATTTCATAGTTTGAGCTGTGTACATCAAATCCAAGCACTTCGTGATCAAAAAATTGATGTCGCATTCACTCGCCAATGTATCGATGATGAGCATATTGCCTCTATCGAATTGTTCAGTGAGCCTCTGATCTTGCTGATTCCTCGTCATTCAGGCCATGCGCATTTAGACTGTATTTCAAAACAGGATTTAATTGCCCAAAAATTTATCATGAGCGAGGAAACTGCCTCACCGATTTTGTTCCATAAAATTCAAAACATTTTTGAAGCTCTAAATACATCTATTCAAGTTGCTCAATACTCGAGTAACATTTTAATGAATATTAATCTTGTAGCGATGCAAGTCGGTTGGACCATTGTTCCAAAATATGTTGAAAGCTTGCTCAGTGAAAATGTCTTAATTAAGTCAACTGAAATCGATTTACCGAATATCAGCTTATATTTGAGTTTCAGAAAACAAGATCAAAGTAAGCATTTGCAAACTGTGAAAAATATTCTAAGCCAACACTTTCATTGTCATATTTTTTAAAACTTTGAACGCTATTTTAAAAATAAAAAACCTGCAAATTTGCAGGTTTTCTTTTAGATTAGTCTTAAACTTTTTGATTAAACGCCAAGTTTATCAAACAGTTTTTGACTGAGCTCTTCGCTCGTCTGAGGAATACTTAAACCAGCGACAAATTTATCTGGTCTTAAAAATGCCATCGAGTATTGAGTACGACCAAACCATGCTCGAATCGCATGCTCCGTATCCCCAAGTGTCAATATTTCATCATCATGAGCATCAGTATTCAATTGTTCAGGTGGAACGACTTTAATAAATTTCACACCCAATGCTTTCCATTTTTGAATACTTGTTGGTGTGAGTCCCCAAGTCGGATCTACTCCCCAAGCAATAATAGCAAAGCCTTGACCAATAAAATCATCCAGTAATTTCACATGACCTGTGCTATCTTGCATTTTAGGTTGAATAAACATTTTACCGATTGGTGATGTCTTATTGACCTGTCCAACCAAAATACCAGATTTATATTGTGGCATTGGCTTAAAGCGCATTTCCAACAAATATTGTTTAACTGGTTTAATGTAATTTAGAACATATGAAATAGCATCACGCGCAGTACCTTGCCATTTTTTAGGCGGAGCTAGCACATGGCCTGCTGTAACAGATAAATCAATCATCGCTTTGGCATGATCATGACGCTCTTCTTGATAAGAATCTAGAACTTTAGCATCTACTTTACCTTGTACGACCATAGCCAGTTTCCAAGATAAATTGAACGCATCACGCATTCCACTGTTATAACCCTGTCCCTGCCATACTGGCATAATGTGCGCTGCATCTCCCGCAAGTAAGATACGCCCTTCTTTAAATCTACTGGCAATACGTGCATTATGGGTATAAACACGATTTCGGATCACATCGATATTTTCAGTGTTTGGTAATACTTTGGATAAAAGTTTAGCCATGTTTTCAGGTTGACTAAGTTGCTCTTGCGTCTCCCCTGGCATCACCATAAATTCAAAACGACGGATACCATGTGGTAAAGCCGCTGACACATATGGACGTACTGGATCGCAACATAAGTAAATATGTGGTGTCGCCAATGGATCGTTTGCAATATCGACAACAATCCATTGGTTTGGTGCAGTTTTACCTTCAAAAGGAATATTCAACATACGGCGAACGTAGCTATTACCTCCATCACATGCCACTAGATACTTTGCAGTTATATATTCAATTGTTTTATCTTTATTTTGGATTTGAACTTCAACTTGATCTTCAGTCTGCTTAAAACTTTGAAGTTGACGAGAAAAAAGTACTTCCACATCATCAAAACGTTCTAAACCTTCCAATAATTCTGCATCAACATAAGGTTGTACAAATGCGTTACGACGAGGGAAACCAAACTCACGTGTTTTAGGTTGAATATCTGCAAAACAACGGCCTGAAGGCGTAAGAAAACGCATCGCATGATCGGGAGTGGTATGCGGCAATACTTTGTTGATCAAGCCAATCGATTGCATTGTTCTTAGAGATTCATCATCAATACCAATTGCACGAGGATAATCAATCAATTGATCGAGCTGTTCAATCACTTTTACTTTTAAGCCCGCAAGGCCAAGGCCGTTCGCCATCGTTAAACCGACTGGGCCTGCACCAAGTACGATCACATCTGCTGAATAAGTGTTGGTCTGTGACATGGTCAATCTCCTCTAATATTCGCATTAGAGAGGATTTTCAGCATAGGAAAAAGTTATGCGAAGGTCTTATGAAATTTAAAAAACTGTCACGTTTACTTCAATTCCATCAAAAAACCTTAATTTACGTCGCACATCTATAGTTTTTACCTATGGTTGAATTTGTAATTCATCTACAAAATATCTCAGTGAATATGCTCAAACCATACTATTCAAGCTTTGGATCAGTTTTACAGTATAATAAGGGAGTAATTTAATATTTTTTTGCTTCGCTTTGAAGCCATGGAATCCCACTATGACGAAACGTGTTACCGTCCCGATTGCTCTCGAAAATCGTGCTCATGCAGGTAATGCCGCTGCTCAATTTGAACTTGCTGAACTTTATATGACGAGTGAACACGATGAAGACATTGCGCTTGCAGAAGAATGGGCTTTACGTGCTGGTCAATTGGGTCATGTCGAAGCGATGTACTGGTTAGGGGAAGGTTATACCCATTATGCAAAAGAAGTTTTAGAAGAAGATCCTGAAGATGCAAAACTAAACTTTGAGTACGGTTTTAACTGGCTCACGCAAGCAAGTAAACATCAACATGCTGCTGCGATTTTAGAGCTCGCAGGTTATTACCGTCGTGGTAATGTGGTCGAAAAAGATGTACAAAAATCTGTTGAATTGGTGACTCAAGCCGCTGAACTTGGTGATACTCAAGCAATGCGTGATTTATCTGCCATCTATGCACATGGTTTAGGTGTGGATGTCAACGAGGAAAAAGCTGATTATTGGCAGGAAAAGGCTCAATCAAGCACTTAAGAGAAATCACGTTTTCTTTGCATCAAAAAGCCTTCATGATTGAAGGCTTTTTATTGAGCTACTTTAGATCTTTTTAAACTATAACATACCTTAAAATAGCAACATACTTTAAGATATTAATTAACTTCAGCGATGATGGCTTGTCTACAAATCCCATCTACTGCCCTTTGCTGTTCAAATACTTTTTTCGGCATTGCTTCAAAGCTATCAAAAAAGCAGATTTCTTCTTCATTGATGTCATATACCAATGAATGATTACCAATGCCTTCTAAAGTATCGTAATACACGATCACAAACTTATTGACATCAAATGCGATTTGAATATCTTGATAGCTGATTGCGGGGGATATTTTTAGCGCAAGTTTTTCAGCTTCTAAATAACTTAGCTTTTCTTGCTCTTGAAGTGCATTGTCTTCATCTGTGGTAAATTCCACATCTAAGCCAAATTTTTTAAGTCCCACAGCTAGACCGATCGTGGTCGTTCCATCACCCTCTACATAACCACACACTTCTTTAAGTTGTTCAATATCTGGGTCTAACCCAAGATGTTGAAAGAGCATCCATACGGCATAAATACCAGCATTGGCTTCTAGATTGGCGAGTTCTTCGAGAATTTCCATCAAAAATATATATTATTTATTGAGCTATCAATTATAACAAATAATCTTCTTCAAAATTTAAGAAATTAAATACAAAATTCAAGCTCACTCATCTAAAAGTTTCAAAAAGTCTGGACATTGTAAATGGTCATCGTATGGACATTTTTCAACGTGTGTCAAAATTAAGAGTAAGTTATTTAAAGTCTCAATTTTATCTTTGATTTCGTTTTTTGCTTCCCTAACTTGATCTCTTTTAATTTTAATTTTTTCATGATCAATTGCCATATTTTTAATTTGGCTCAGCGTCATACCACCATTTTGGAAGATCTTGATTAATGAGATATTTTGTATTGCTCGGGATGAATACTGTCTTCTAAGCCCTTTCCTTCCAATAGATCGAATAAGTCCTTTTGATTCATAAAACCTAATCGTGGCAGTTGAAGTATTTGTCCGATCAGCTAGATCACCTATATCTATTTCCATTAATGCACCTTGACTTCAAGTTAGCTTTAAGTTGCACACTAGCATGACTTAAATTAGAGAGTCATCCTTTCATGAATATTTTAATTTACATTTTAGCTTTAGGCCTAAGCGCTACTTTAATTATGGATTTTTTAGGTTGGGCAAGAGCGATGATTTTTAAAATCCCCTCATTTAACTATGCTTATTTGGGTAGGTTTTTCTTTTTAGTTAAAAATAAAAAATAGGTTTGTCATTTTATGCTTTCTTTTCAAATAAAAATAATGACCCCGATGCACTCATGGAAGTAGCTCATTGGTGGATCATGAAACATAAACTTGACCACTTTGAAAAAGCACAGAAAATAAAATCTCTAATATCATCGGAATCTGAAGTTGACGCGATTTAATTGAAATACTTTGAATCACCAATAACCAACTTAACATTGGAAATTCGCAAGTTTAGAAGTACAATACTGCCCTAGTCGAGGGATGCTGCGACGTTTTACAAGTACAAAATGTAAAAGCGCCAGGCTCGACGATCGGTCAATCTGCTCAGATCGACCAACAACGGCATCCGCGAACATAATGATCAATTTTTGTTTTTTATAAGGAGATCGTGATGAACGCGGTTAATGCTTCATTTACAGATTATAAAGTTGCCGATATTTCACTTGCTGACTACGGCCGTAAAGAAATCAAACTTGCAGAAGCTGAAATGCCAGCCCTTATGGGTCTGCGTAAGCGTTACTCTGCGGCTAAACCACTTGCTGGTGCTAAAATTTTGGGTTGTATCCACATGACAATCCAAACAGCTGTTCTTATCGAAACTTTGGTAGAGCTTGGTGCTGAAGTTCGTTGGACATCTTGCAACATTTTCTCAACTCAAGACCACGCTGCTGCAGCTATTGCAGCTTCTGGTGTTCCAGTATTTGCTTGGAAAGGCGAAACTGAAGAAGAATATATGTGGTGTCTTGAACAACAAATTAATGTAAATGGTACGCCTTGGGATGCCAACATGATTCTGGACGACGGCGGTGACTTAACTGCGCTTGTTCATGAAAAATACCCAGAAGTACTCGCAAAAATCCACGGTATTACTGAAGAAACAACAACAGGTGTTCAACGTCTTCTCGAAATGTGGAAAGACGGTTCATTGAAAGTACCTGCGATCAACGTAAATGACTCAGTAACTAAATCTAAAAATGACAACAAATACGGTTGCCGTCACTCTCTAAACGATGCCATCAAACGTGCAACTGACATGCTGTTATCTGGTCGTCGTGCACTTGTAATTGGTTACGGTGATGTAGGTAAAGGTTCTGCGCAATCGCTTCGTCAAGAAGGCATGATCGTACGTGTTTCTGAAATCGATCCAATCTGTGCAATGCAAGCATGCATGGACGGTTATGAAGTAGTTTCTCCATACAAGAATGGCGTACAAACAGGTAAAAAAGAAGACGTTAACGCTGACCTTCTTTTAAATACTGACTTAATCGTAACAACAACTGGTAACTACCACGTTTGTGACGCTGCAATGCTTGATACATTAAAAGCAGGTGCAGTAGTTTGTAACATCGGTCACTTCGACACTGAAATCGATACCAACTACTTACGTGGTTATAAGTGGGTTGAAGTTAAACCACAAGTTCACCAAGTATATCGTTCAGAAAATGAAAATGATTACTTGATTCTTCTTTCTGAAGGTCGCTTAGTGAACCTTGGTAACGCAACTGGTCACCCATCACGCGTGATGGACGGTTCTTTTGCGAATCAAGTTTTAGGTCAAATGCACTTATTCGCAGAGAAATTTGCTGATCTTCCTGAAGACCAAAAACAAGCTGCGATCCGTGTTGAACTTCTTCCTAAGAAATTAGATGAAGAAGTTGCAGCAGCGATGGTTGCAGGTTTCGGTGGTGTTCTGACTCAATTAACTCAAGAACAAGCGGACTACCTTGGGGTTGCTGTTGAAGGTCCATTCAAATCTGACGCTTATAAATACTAATCTTTGAACAAGCAGGCTGAACAGCCTGCTTTTCTTTGAATTCTATTTTGCTGAAATAAGTACAAAGGATTTGAACATGTCTAAACAGATTCCAATTTCTTTTGAGTTTTTCCCAACCAAAACTGATGCAGGTGCGGAAAAACTTAAAGTTGTTCACCAAGAACTTCAGCTGCTTAATCCAGAGTTTTTCTCTGTGACTTATGGTGCAGGTGGTTCTACACGTGAACGTACACTTTCGACTTTAGCTGATTTTAATGGTAAAGGTACGCCTGTTGCTCCTCACCTCTCTTGTATTGGTGATAGCAAAGAACGGATCGCTGAACTTTTAGATTTATACAAATCTCAAGGGATTGACCGTATTGTTGCACTACGTGGTGACTTACCTTCCGGTCAAGTTGGCTTAGGTGAATTACCGTATGCTCAGGATTTAGTACGCTTTATCCGTGAACATTCGGGTGACCACTTCCAAATTGAAGTTGCGGCTTACCCTGAAATGCACCCACAAGCAGATAGCTTTGATTTAGACATCAAACGCTTTTGTGAGAAAGCCAATGCAGGTGCAAATGCAGCCTTAACTCAATTCTTCTTTAATCCAGATGCGTATTTTTACTTTGTAGAGCGCATTCAAAAAGAAGGTGTGAATATTCCTGTTGCTCCAGGCATTATGCCTATTACCAATGCAAGCAATCTCATTCGTTTTGCGGATGGTACCGGTGCCGAAATCCCTCGTTGGATTCGTAAGCAACTTGCGGCTTATGGTGATGACACTGCTTCAATTAAAGCCTTTGGTCATGAAGTGATTGTGAAGCTCTGCGAGCGCTTAATTGCAGGTGGTGCACCAAGTCTGCATTTTTATACGATGAATACAACTGATCCAACTCGTCAACTTGTGAAAGACCTCGGTCTCGCATAAGCTAGCTGACTTCATCAATTTACGCTTAAATGTTCATAAAATTGACCTTTGAGATGTCTATTGATGAAGTCTAATTTTTTTCTTTAGAGTAAGCCTGACATGCCACGTTTTTTTATCGAAGCTGACTTAAATGTTGAAACTTCAGTTGATTTGACTGAAACGGTATTTCATCATTGGGTTAAAGTCCTCCGTGCGCAAGTCGGTGATACGGCAATATTCTTTAATGGTCAAGGTGGCGAATACGCCGTTGAGTTGACCGAAATTTCTAAAAAATCTGCAACGGTCTGGGTTAATTCATTCCATCCAGAAAATCGCACTCCAAAATTCAAAGCTTTACTTGGTCAAGTGATGAGTAAAGGGGATCGCATGGATTATGCTATTCAGAAAGCGGTCGAGTTAGGCGTATCTGAGATTCAACTTCTCACCTCTGAACGTTGCGAAATGCGTTTAAAGTACGACCGCGATCAGAAAAAACTAGATCATTGGCAAGGTGTAGCAATTGCCGCTTGCGAGCAGTGTGGATTGAATATTGTTCCAAAAATATTAGCTCCACTCCCTTTGGCACAATGGTTAAATAGCACACTCCCTGAAACAAAATTAGTCTTAGCCCCCAATAAAGATGAGGTCGATGTGTTAAATGATGCCTCCTCAAATATAGCGCTACTAATTGGTCCAGAAGGTGGATTAAGTGAAGCTGAAATCCAATCTGCAAATCAGCATGGATTTATCAATTGGTGTATTGGTGAACGTGTTTTACGTACAGAAACTGCACCAGTGGTTGCTTTATCGATCTTAAATTACAAATTTTAATAAATATTTTCTCAAAATTCCGTGATTTAACTCACAATAGAATTGATTTTCATCCAATTAGACAGTACTTTAATGAGAAAAGAGTTGTCGCGCTAAATTTATATTTTTTTAAGTTCGTACTCAAAAATAATTCAAATAAAGTAGAAAGAAAATTAAGGTATTGCCAGTTATGAGTGAAGTTCAGGGAGAGCATGTTTCCAACTCTGTACTCGATAGCCAGATCAAAAGTGCGACTTCTAATTTGCATTTTTTTTTAGCGTGGGTGCTCTTTGCCTGTATCTATAATCAACTTATTTACTTCTTTTATTTCAAAAGCTTTTCAATACCCTATACCATTTGGCTCATTATATTCACCACCATTCTTTTAATCTGTTTTTGCTTTACCCTCTTTTTTAAAAAATCTAATCAAATTAGTATTTTTAACTTAGACATGTGGGCACAATTGGTTTGCTTAATTACTGGAGCTGGTCTAGCTATTGGTATTTATACCGTATTACAGCTTATCCCCGAACATAATCCAGAAGTCAAAGATATACATATGTTGACTTTAGCTGGGTTAATGTTATCTATTGTTTATACTTTTGCTATTGTATTTCTATCGCAGCGTTTACGATACTTCCTTTATGTTTTTTTGCCTTCAGCTTCGGCCATAGTCCTCTCCAATTTCCTTTTTTTAGATAATACTCCTGATGTTTTTAGTTTAATCTTTAATATTTGGTTTGGTGTATTACTTATTTGCGCTCTCCTTACCCATAAGATGTACCGCCGTCTTGGAATATTAAATAGTCACAATAAATTCTATTTATCTGAATCTAGAAAACATCTTATGGAGTCATCACTTCTCCAAGAAAAGCTAAAAAATGAGATTGAAAAATCCAAAGAAATTGAAAGCCAATTACAAATGCATAATCAATTACTCGAACAAAAAGTAATTGAACGAACCTACGATATTAATAAGATCAACGATCGACTGCAGCACCATCAAGCTAACCTCGATTTTGCGCATGAAACTGCTGGAATTTCATCTTGGCTATGGAATATTGAGAAAAGAACCATTGAAATTTCAGGAATTAAATATGGTAATCAGGTTTTACACTACCAAAGTGCTACTGATCAAATTAACGATTTTATTCACCCAGAAGATCAAGAAAATTATCGTAAAGAGCTCCGTAGACATTTAAGAGGAAATACTGAACGTTTTGAAGCACATTATAGAACTAAAGTAAAAGATCAGTGGTTCTGGATTAAAGATATTGGTCGAGTTATTACACGTGATCCTAAAAATAATAAACCTCTTAAAATGGTGGGTATTTTCCAAGACATTGAGAGTGAAAAAAAAGCACAAGAAAAATTGAAATTAGCTTCGAATGTATTTAATCAAGTGGCCCAAGGAGTTTTCGTTTTAGACAATAACTTGTGTTTTTTAGAAGTTAATCCTTATTTTAGTGAATTGGTCAACATCCCACCGCAGGATATTATCTCAAAACACATCTTTGATATTACCAAATCTTCCACATCCCAACTCAGCCAACATCACGCCGATATAACTCAAACGGTGTTACTCACCGGACAATATGATGCTGAGGTCACAGAAGAATTTATTTCAGGAAAGATATTAACCTTGTGGCTGCATATCAATGCAGTTCGTGATGATAAAAATAGAATTTTAAATTATGTAGGCATCATTTCAGATTTGACTGAACGGAAACAAAATCTTGAAAGAATGGCCTACTTAGAGAATTACGATCTACTTACAGATTTACCTAACCGTGTTTATTTTAATTTACAGTTACACCAGTATCTAATTAGTAAATCTAAAATTCTGAGCCATTTTTCTATTATTCGTCTTAACATTGATCGATTTAGACATTTTAATGAGTTTATTAATCATCAAACTGGAGATGAAGTTCTCAAAGAAGTTTCCCGAAGACTGAAATATACCTGTTCTAAAGCTGTTCTGATTTCATATTTAAATAATGATGACTTTGCTATGATTTACAACTTAAATCATAGTCATTACACGATCCAACAAGTCGTCGATCAGATCCTTGAGGCCTTTGAAATACCCTTTATCATCGATGGGCAAGAACACATGATTCATGTCTCACTGGGTATCGCAATTTACCCCAATCATGGTAGACAAATTGGTAGCTTAAATAGTCACGCGGAAAGCGCTTTAACAGAAGCAAAAAAACTAGGGGGCAGCACAGCCTATTATTATGACAACAAGCCTGAATCCATTTTTGGCAGTGACATTGAGCTTGAAAGAGATTTACGACTTGCTATAAAAAATCAGGACTTAGAAATTTACTATCAACCTAAGATCGAAAGTAAAACGATGCAAGTGAGCGGCTTTGAAGCATTAATCCGCTGGAATCATCCAAAGTATGGCATCATCATGCCAGATCGTTTTATACCGATTGCTGAAATGACTAGTCTGATCTCAGATATCGGAAAATTTGTTATTTTCCAGACATGTAAGCAACTTAAAATATGGCATGAATTAGGATTTGATAAGTTACAAATTTCTATTAATGTCGTGGCGCAACAGATCCATCGTGGGGAATTTCTCAATTTTATTGATCAAGCCATTCTGAAATATGCACTTGAACCCCAATACATTGAGTTTGAATTGACGGAGTCGTCTTTACTGGACAAATCCTCACATGTTTTTGATCTCCTCAATCAAATTAAAAATAAAAAATTCTCAATCGCACTAGATGACTTTGGTACAGGCTATTCTTCCCTTGCTTATCTTGCCGACTATCCTATTGATACACTCAAGATTGATCGCGCCTTTATTTCAAAGATTGGCACTCGTAAAAATAATGCTATTGTCGATGCGATTATTTCCATGGGTAAAGCGATGGGTATGAAATTGGTTGCTGAAGGTGTAGAAGACCTTGAACAAATCGAATACTTAAGAAAACAGGGCTGTGATTATTTCCAAGGCTATTATTTTTCAAAGCCCCTAAATGCGATTGATAGCACTCAATATTTAAAAAATGAAGTGCAATTATCACAAACACCTTAATCTCAAGACCAAAGTCCTAAATATGTATGAAATTTCGACTTTTAACTGTGATCACTGCGCAACTAGTGGTATATTCCAAGTGATATAACCAAAAACCAGCAAAGCTGGAATATTGTAATTACTGGGATTCAGATGGACGATCAATCTTTAAAACAGCAAGCACTCTACTACCACGAATTTCCAACACCAGGAAAAATCAGCGTTACTCCGAGTAAGCAACTCGTCAACCAACATGATCTAGCATTAGCATATTCCCCAGGTGTTGCAGTGCCATGTTTGGAAATTGAAAAAGACCCTTCTAAAGCAGCGCTGTATACTGCGCGTGGTAACCTAGTTGCAGTCGTCAGTAATGGTACTGCAGTACTCGGTTTGGGTAATATTGGTCCCCTCGCTTCAAAACCAGTGATGGAAGGTAAAGGCGTCCTGTTCAAAAAGTTTGCAGGCGTTGACGTTTTCGATATCGAAATTGCAGAAAACGATCCAGATAAAATCGTAGATATCGTTGCTGCTCTTGAACCGACTTTCGGGGGGATTAACCTCGAAGATATCAAAGCTCCAGAATGTTTCTATATTGAACAGAAACTTCGTGAGCGCATGAATATTCCAGTCTTTCATGATGACCAACACGGTACGTCAATCATTGTAGGCTCAGCACTTTTAAATGCTTTGCAATTAAATGGCAAAAAGATTGAAGACATCAAAATCATTGCATCAGGTGCTGGTGCAGCTGCATTGTCATGTCTAGATCTTCTTTGTGCATTAGGTGCTAAAAAAGAAAATATCATTGTTGCTGACTCTCGCGGTTTGATCACCACTAAACGTGAAGGCTTAGACGACTCTAAAAAACGCTATGTTCAAGATATTGAAGGTTCTCAGCTTGTTGATGTGATTGCTGGTGCAGATATGTTCCTTGGTCTATCAGCTGCGGGTATTTTGACTAAAGAAATGGTCAAAGTCATGGCGAAGGATCCAATCATCTTCGCGCTTGCTAATCCAGATCCTGAAATTCTGCCTGAGCATGCACATGAAGTTCGTGATGATGTGATCATGGCGACGGGTCGTTCAGACTATCCGAACCAAGTGAATAATGCGCTTTGCTTCCCATATATCTTCCGTGGTGCACTTGATGTAGGTGCAACAACCATTAACGAAGAAATGAAGATTGCATGTGTACACGCAATTGCTCGTATGGCGCATGTAGAAGCTGACGCTGCATCTTATGGTGAAAAGTCTGCATCATTTGGACGTGATTACCTAATTCCACGCCCACTAGATCAACGCTTGATTCTTGAAATTGCTCCTGCTGTTGCAAAAGCTGCGATGGATTCTGGTGTAGCGACTCGACCAATCCAAGATTTCTCCGTGTATCATCAGCGTCTTTCTGAGTTCGTTTACAACTCAGCATTTATGATGAAACCAATTTTTGCTCAAGCGAAAACTGATCCTAAACGTATTGCTTATGCGGAAGGTGAAGATCTTCGTGTTCTTCGTGCTGTTCAAATTGCAGTAGACGAAGGCTTGGCAAAACCGATCTTGGTGGGTCGTACTGCTGTCATCGAAGCGAATATTAAGAAATTAGGTTTACGTTTAGAAAATGGTGTGAATATCACTATCGTTGATCAAGAAACAAATCCTGATTACGAAAAGTTTGCTGATGATTACTATAATCTGATGATGCGTAAAGGGGTAACACCTGAGTATGCACAACGTGAATCACGTCGTCGTTCGACCCTGATCGCAGCGATGTTAGTACGTCACGGCTTAGCAGATGGTATGCTATGTGGTACGTATTCTAGCTACGATATTCATTTAGATTTCGTGAGCAATGTCATTGGTTTAAAAGAAGGTCATAACACTTTCTTTACGTTAAATGCGTTGATGCTCGAAGATCGCAACTTGTTCATTGCAGATACATACATCAATCGTAACCCTACGGCTGAACAGCTTGCTGAAATGACTATATTAGCAGCAGATGAAGTCCGTCGTTTCGGTATTACTCCACGTGTCGCATTGTTGTCGCACTCAAGTTTTGGTTCTGATCAGACTGACCCTAGCGCTCAAAAAATGCGTAAAGTGTATGAAATCCTTTCTGAAATCGCACCTGAACTTGAAGTTGAAGGTGAAATGCATGCAGATGCAGCACTTGATGAAAATATCCGTAGCTTTGCATTCCCGAACTCGCGCTTCAAAGGTTCTGCGAATCTATTGATTATGCCGAATTTAGATGCTGCAAATATTTCATTCAACCTGTTGAAGTCAACTTCAGGAAATAATGTAACAATCGGTCCAATCTTATTAGGTGCGGCTAAGCCAGTTCATATCTTAACACCAACAGCTACTACGCGCCGTGTTGTGAATATGACTGCATTAACTGTTGCAGAAATTCAAGAAGAGGAAAAAAACGCGCTCTAATCCTTTATTTAGGGCACGTTTTGTGACTTGAGAAAACCTCTATTCTGATGCATGATGGTGCTAAGAATAGAGGTTTTTTATGCAAGTTTATTTAGTAGGCGGCGCAGTGCGAGATCAGTTGCTCGGACACCCCTATCACGAAAAAGATTATGTCGTTGTCGGTGCAACACCAGAACAACTTTTAAACCAAGGTTTCCAACCTGTTGGTAAAGATTTTCCTGTATTTCTACATCCCGAAACTAAAGATGAATACGCCCTCGCTCGTACTGAGCGTAAATCTGGGCATGGTTATCATGGCTTTGAATTTTTTACCGATCCCTCGGTAACCCTTGAAGATGATTTAATTCGTCGTGATTTGACCATCAATGCAATGGCCATGAATGAAGATGGTGAGTTGTTCGACCCTTATCATGGTCATCAAGATTTGAATCAACGCATTTTACGTCACGTTTCTGATGCCTTTGCAGAGGATCCACTACGAGTATTGCGTGTTGCCCGTTTTGCAGCTCGCTATCATCAGTATGGTTTTAAAGTAGCTGAAGAAACCATAGCCTTAATGAAAAATTTGGCTGATTCTGGTGAATTGCAAGCACTTACGCCTGAACGTGTTTGGAAAGAAACTTCTCGTGCTTTAATGGAACGTGATGCTGATATTTACTTCGAAGTCCTTCGTCAGTGTGATGCTCTCAAAATCCTCTTTCCAGAAATCGAAGCATTATTTGGTGTACCACAACGTCCTGAATACCATCCTGAAATTGACTGTGGTATTCATACCTTGATGTCATTACAACAAGCTTGTAAAGCAGACTACTCGATGGATGTACGCTTCGCAGTATTAGTGCATGATCTGGGTAAAGCACTCACGCCTAAAGATGAGTTACCTCGCCATATCATGCATGAGGAACGTGGTGTTCAGCCCGTGACTGATTTATGTGAACGTCTTAAAGTTCCGACCCAAACCAAACAATTGGCTATTGCGGTGTGCAAAGAACATCTTAAATGCCATCAGGCGTTTACATTAAAACCAGGAACACTTTGGCGTCTATTACAACGTTTAGATGTATTACGCCGTCCTGAACGTGTTGAGGCTTTTGTACAAGCATGTGAATGTGATGCCAAAGGTCGCTTAGGTCTCGAAGACCGTGAATATCCTCAAGCAAAATATGTATTAGATGCAGTACAGATTGTTCGTTCAATTAAAGCATCTGATTTACCGCCTGAGATCAAAGGCCCTGATATTGGTGAAATGCTGATCCAAAAAAGAATTGAAGCTTTGTCAATGCACCGAGAAAAATATCAATCCATTGTAAATACATAATATTTACCTCCTGAAGCTCAGGAGGTAATCGTATTTTAAAAGAATGATTGTTGAAAATATTTAAAAGAATCAATCATTGGTTTAATGATCGAAGCCACTAATAATAGCGCCATACTGTAATTGAAGATCTTTAGATGCTGTGGCGTACGCACCAAAGTTTGTAATTTTTCTCCGAGTATTCCCCAAGCTCCCGTGCATGGAATACAGACTAACCCAAACACAACACCCAAAATGATATACCAATAAAATTCACTGCCTGCAGCTAAATAAGTCGTCACCGCGCCCATTGCCATAATCCAAGCTTTTGGATTGACCCATTGAAATAATGCAGCTTGCAAAAAAGTAATGGGTTTCGCTTGAGTTTTATCTAATTCAACTGAGCCTGATTTAGCAATCTTAATCACTAAATAGATTAAATAAGCAATACCGATCAACTTTAGAATTTCGTAAACCAATTGATTTTGGCTCAGTAATGTACCAATTCCTAGACCAACCAAAATCACCATGACCCCAAAACCGATTGCTACACCTAAAATGTGTCCATAAGTCGCACGGAGTCCAAAGTTCACTCCTGAAGTTGCGACCATCAAATTGTTAGGTCCAGGTGTTATGGATGTCACAAATGAATATAGAACAAAGGATATAAATATAGAAAAAGACATATAGTCGCCTATGATTATTTTTTTTAAAACTTCACGTTGGAAAGATGAATTAAATCGAATATTAGAAGATAAAATATTAAATTTATCTAAACAAAATACATGAAAGATTAGATTATTTAAACATACTTCAATTCATACTTATAAATCATGTTTTTAAGAGCCACGACAATGCTGATTAGACCTGTAGATTCAAACCATGATGTTGCAGCGATCGCTGAATTGACTACCCAACTCGGCTATCCAACTCAAACAGAAGTTATGAAAGAACGTTTGATGAGGTTGCAAGCCCAGGAGCGTTATACAACCCTAGTATTTATCGATCATGGACAAGTTGTCGCATATATTGGTTTTGTTGAAGAAATATCATGTGAATGTGCTGATCCGTATTTTCGCATTCTAGTACTCATTGTAGATCAGGCGCATCGCGATAAAGGGATTGGTCAAAAACTGTTGGCTCACGTTGAACATATAGCCAGTCAACAAGGTATTCAAAAAATTGTGGTCAGTAGTGGTAATCGTGCTGAACGATTACCTGCACATCAGTTTTATTTAAATCACGGTTTTAAAGCGTATAGCACGACATTTGTCAAAATATTAGCTCCTCAAGATCGTCCATTATCCTGAGGATAAAAAATCTTATGAGCGATCAGCAGGAAATGTAATCACTTGCTCTAATTTCATTTTCTCTGTTGCCACCATCAGTAAACGATCGATTCCTAATGCGATACCTGAGCATTCTGGCATTTTAGGCAATGCGGCTAAGAGATTTTCATCTATTGGCATAACATCTAAGCCTAATTTTTCGCGTTCAGCATTATCAGCTTCAAAACGAGAACGCAATACATCTGCATCAATCAACTCATCATAAGCATTTGCTAACTCTAAGCCCTCAATGTAAAGCTCAAAACGTGCTGCAACCAATTCCCCATCTTCATCAACTCGAGTTTTTGCAAGAGATGCAAGTTCTGGTGGAAAATCCGTTAAAAATACAGGCGTATCAAAACCTAAGCTCGGTTCCACCATATGCGAAAATAACAGGTCGATATATCCTAGACGATCATCACCCAGATCTAGATTTAACCCAACACGATTACAACAATCCTTTAATTCCTCTAATGTGGATTTAAGTGGATTAAGATCTAAGCGATCTATAAATGCATGTTTATAACTTAAAATCGTAGGTCGCACTTCGCCAAAACGATGTGCCAAAGTGACATTGAGTAAATCTGTAACTTCAAACATCAAGTCTTTGAGACTAAAATCAGGTCTATACCACTCAAGCATGGTAAATTCACTGTTATGTTTACGGCCATGTTCATCATCACGAAAAACTTTACAGATTTGATAAATTGGCCCTACTCCTGCTGCTAACAGGCGTTTCATGGCAAATTCTGGTGAAGTTTGAAGATAGTGCTTTTTCAAATGACCATGCACATGACGGCTTGCCTCAACTGATGCCAAGTGGACATCGGTTACTCCAGCATGAGATAAAATTGGAGTTTCCACTTCCAAAACATCACGTTCTAAAAAAAATTGGCGAATCTGTTGATACATCTTCGCTCTGGCTTTCATGGCAGCAAAATCGCAAGTTGGTAAATAGCTCAGAGAGTCAGTCATGCTTGCGGCCCTCCATGAGCAGCCCATTCACGGCGTAATGGATAGGTTTTGCGTAATTGATCAAATGAGGCTTGATCTACTTTCCCATCTTTGAGGCATGCTCTTAAGTTCTGATCATCTCTAAAGATATCGTAGATATGGTTTAATTGAGTTTTCAGCGTGTGCTTGAGATCACTATTGTTAAAATATTGTTCACATGTAGGCAATTGGGTTTCGAACTGTTTTAAAGGTTGATGGCCGAAATGCTGACAGAAAGCATCATAAATCATCTGGGTACCACGCGCTTTACCCTCAAGACTATACCCCGCAATATGAGGTGTCACCAATTGCACAAGATCCAGTAACTCTTCCGTAATGACTGGTTCATGCTCAAAGACATCTAGTACAACTTTACGACCTGTTGCTCGAATATCTGCAATCAAAGCCTGTTCTTCAATGACTGGACCACGGGCAGAATTAATTAAAAATGTAGATGGTTTAAGCTTTTTTAAGGTCTCAGCATTAAACATATGTCGGGTTGCATGCATCCCTGAAGTGGTTAATGGCACATGGATAGAAATTGCATCTGCTTTCGAAAAAACTTCATCTAAAGTGACTTGCTGAATATCTGCTCTTTGTACAAAAGGATCAACCCCAATGACGTTCCATCCCAATAATTTCGCCATATGTGCGAGTCGTGAACCGACATTACCCAGTCCAATAATGGCTAAAGTGAAATCTTGTTCTGCATCTAGCAAATGAGGATTTAGAGCTAATAACGCCGTAATAACATATTCAGAAACAGCTTGGGCATTACATCCTGCAGCATTTGACCATTGAATATTTTGCTGTTCAATTGCTGGAATGTCCAAGTGATCTGTTCCGATCGTTGCACTACCAACAAAGCTTAATGCAGTATTTTGAATGAGCGCAGAATTCACTTTCGTCACAGAACGTACTAATAAGGCTTCAGCATCGACCACATCTTCATGCTTTAAGGTACGACCAGCTTTATTATCAATATCGCCAAATTCTGAAAAGAAATAATCTGTGAATGCGAGATTTTCATCTGCAACGATTTTCATGAGCCTACCCATCAAGATTTTAGCATTATGATAACGCTTCTGGGAGGGTTAGGCTATGTGGCTCGCAGCTTGAGCGACTGACTACCAACCACATAGCACCATTCCTTAAATCAATCTAAATAGAACGTTTTTAAAGGTGGATAACCATTAAATTCGACCGAAGCATAAGAGGTTGTATAAGCTCCAGTACTTAACCAATAGAGTCGATCTCCAATGCTCAAGTTTTTAGGTAACTGATAAGGCACTTTTTCATACATGATATCAGTAGAATCACAGGTCGGGCCTGCAAGCACAACACTTGAATGCTCAGGTGCTGAATGCATTTTAGGTGTGTATATAGGATATTTGATCATCTCACCTAAAGTTTCAATTAGTCCATTAAAGACGCCCACATCCGTGTAGACCCATCGTTTATCATCATGTGCTGATTTATTGGCGATAAGAACAATCTCTGAAACAATCACTCCAGCATTACCCACCAATGATCTGCCTGGCTCCAAAAATAATATCACCTGATCATCAAAGTGTTCATCGAGATAGCGTTGAATCTCATGCGCATAACTTTGGATACTGTCAACATCAGCTAAGTAATGTGCTGGGAAACCACCACCCAAATTGATTAATTGTAAGCTGATACCGTATTGGTCTTTCAAAGTATTAAATATTTGCTTCACTATCGTTAAAGCTGAACGCCATACAGTGACATCACGTTGCTGACTACCGACATGGAATGACACGCCAAAGGGTATTAAACCCAATTGTCTAGCTTTCACCATTAAATCAACCGCCATATCTGGATGGCATCCAAATTTACGTGACAGTGGCCAATCTGCTGTACCTCCCGACTCTACCATTGCCCTGACAAAGACTTTAGAGTTCGGTGCGAATTCGGCAATTTGTGCGAGATCTGCTTCCGCATCGGTGACAAATAAACGGATTCCTTTTTGGTAAGCATACTCAACGTCTGAAGCTTTTTTAATAGTATTACCGTATGAAATACGATCTGGATGAATTCCACATTCAAGCGCTTTGTCTAACTCATAAATTGATGCAACATCAAAACATGAGCCAAGTTGATCAAGTTTATGAATAATTTCACGACCTGGATTTGCTTTCACTGCGTAATAAATATGGGCTTTTGGAAAGCTATTCTGCAACTCAATAAATTGAGTTTGCACTTGATCTAAATCAACAACTAAAAAAGGGCTTTGCTTTGTTTCGGCAAAATTTTGGATTTTTTTCCATTGTTGATCAGAATAGTATTTTTCTAATTGCATGTAAGATCCACTCACGTTAGCGAATAATTTAACGAAAATGGCCTTTGGCTATAAGTACTTTGGCTAGGGCCGTTGATTGTGCATATGTTGATTTTCAAGGTATGCACATTAGTCTTACATTAATCTCTATCCAATCTAAGACGATCACTCCATTCATTCAACGTTGGCTCCTCCACCAGATCTTGAAATTCAATTTGAAAGCCTTTTTCACGTAGCAATCCAACCAGCGTCATAAGACTGACTGAATCAAGTCCTAACATAAATAAATTATCCTCCTGCTGAATTTCATCTACAGGTAAATTCAATTGATGAGCGACCATATTTTTTAACTCAATCATGCTTAATTCATTCATGATCATTGCCCCTGACCTAAGGCGTTAATCACAGTCTGAGTATCCATGACTTTTGCACAGCGCCCAGTCGCATACTTTAGTGCAAGATCATGTTCTTTTCGGCTAAAATCCGCCAAGGCATCACCCACCATAAATGCTTGAATATCCAACATAAATGCTTCGGCAGCTGTTAATAAGCAACCAATATGGGCATATACTCCACAAATCACTAATTGATCGCGATTGGCTTGTTTGATTTGCTGCTCAAAATCACTTTTTTTAAATGCGCTATAGCGCCATTTTGTCAGCACGGTGTCTTCATTTTTTGGTTGAAGTGGATCAATAATTTTGGTCAATGCTGGATCAGCTGACAAACCTTTACCCCAAAAATCCGTTAATAGTTGACGATGTTCTTGCGTCTGATCTCCAGGTTGTGCGGTGTAATAGACTGGAATTCCTAGTGCATGTGCCTGATCAATAAGGGCTTTACAATTTCGGATTAATGTGGGAATGGGCGCTTGGGTCTGATCGTAAAAATCTAAAAAATATTGCTGAACATCATGTACCAATAAAACCGACCGTGACGCATCTAAAGTCCAATCAACTTTGTTAACTGGAAAATCTTGAGCAGATGGCATGGGATAACTTGCAATACGTGGGATTGCCATATTTTATTTCCTTAGTTAAATCGTGTCTTCGGTGAGGCGTTTTCTGAGTTGTTTCTTGTCGATTTTGCCCAATGCCGTATAAGGCATTTCTTCAATAAATTCGATGCGATCTGGGATCTTATAGGTCGCCAGACCGTATACTTGAACAAATTGTCTAATTTGCAGTTTCAGCCTTGTTTCTGATGCATCTTGATCGTTAGGTCGCCATTGAATAAATGCACAACTTTTTTCTCCTAACTTTGGATCTGGTTGTGCAACCAAGGCAGACAAGATGATTTGTTGGTGTTGATTTAAAACCTGTTCGACTTCTTCCGTCGCGATTTTTTCACCGCCACGATTAATTTGTTCCTTACTTCGTCCTTCAACAATAATATTGCCTTCTGGCGTTAATCGTACTAAATCACCAGTGCGATAAAATCCATCTAAGGTAAAAGCACTTCGATTATGTTCTGAAGCCCGATAATAACCTCTAATGGTATAAGGGCCGCGAGTTAAAAGATGCCCCACCTCACCCAATGGCAGCTCGTGATCCTCCTCATCGACGATTTTTATTTCATCATCTGGACTTATACGGGAACCTTGGGTACCTATAATGACTTCTTTCGGATCATCGTAACGCGTGTAATTCACCAAGCCTTCTGCCATACCAAATACTTGTTGTAATCGGCATTGGTATTGATCAATCAACTTTTCAGCTAAAGCATCTGGCAACCTTGCTCCACCGACCTGTAAGGTCGTTAATTTTTTAAAAATATTTGTTGCGCCATTTTGAACAGCTTCAGCCCATGTTGCTGCTAATGCAGGTACAAGAGCAACATGCGTGATATAGTGCGATTCAATGAGTGGAAATGCAGTTTGGGGAGAAGGATCTTTCGCTAAAATAAGTGTTCCACCTGCATAAAATAGCCCCAATGAACCAGCCGAACTCATACTGAAATTATGTGCTATTGGAAGCACCATAAGCATACGGCTTTCTGTATCAAGTTCACAAATATCTGCACTGGCACGAACACTATACAAATAGTCATCATGTGTTCTTGGTATAAGTTTCGGTGTGCCAGTACTGCCCCCTGAAAGTTGAAAAAAAGCCACATGGCGAGCCGTTAATTTGGGCTTTGAAACCATATGATTTTTAAACGATGCAAGATTCGGCCAAGGATCAAAATCGCCTGCATCACCAACGACAATCACTTGCTGTAAAGTCGGACATCTGCGCTGGCACTCTTGCGCTAAGGATCTGTAATCAAAGCCTAGATGCTTATCTGCACAGATATACAATTTGGCATCTGTTTGCAGAATAAAATGACTTACTTCGGCATGACGGTGTGCTGGTAAACTCATCACTGGTCGCATCCCTATCCGCAAAGCTGCAAAATAAGCAATAAAAAACTCTGCTATATTTGGCATTTGAATCACAACAGCATCTGCCAGCCCATAGCCTTGTTTAGTCAAGAAGACTGCAAATTGTTCAATATTTTGATTCAGCTCTTGATAAGAATACTGGCGATCACCACAAATCAATGCCACCTGATTGGCAAATTTCTGGGCTGATTCTTGAAAAAACTCTGAAATGGTTTGACCTTTCCAATATCCCTTTTGAATGTACCGCTCTACGAATTCTTCTGGGTATGGCACGATGCCATCCCAGAGTAAAGACTCGTCATTTACATTCGCATTCATTTTATTCCCCCATGATTTAAGTGCTGAGAATCTAAACCCAATGCATTTAACATCGTTTTAAATTTCACGATGGTTTCTGACAGTTCACTGTTCGGCTGTGAAGCTTCAACAATTCCTGCACCCGCATAAAGACGAGCATAATGGTCAAAGATACGCCCACAACGTACATTCACTGCCCAAGCACCATTCCCTCGGGCATCACACCACCCCATGGTTCCTGCAAAAAGGTTACGGTTAAAAGGCTCTAGTTCCGAAATCAACTGGCGAGCCATAGGGGCTGGTTGTCCACAGACTGCTGGCGTTGGATGTAAAATTGAGACCACATCAAAGATATGTTGCTCTGGATCTTTCAACGTTCCCTGAATTTTGGTCGCCAAGTGCCAAACCGCCTCTGTTTTAATCAGTGAAGGTGATTTTGGGATATTGAGCGTTTTGCACAAGGGAGAGAGTTGATCTGCAATGGCTTCGATGACGACGGCGTGTTCATGCTGATCTTTTTGCGAAGCAAGCAATTTTTCAGCTTGTTGTTGATCCAGTGTTGGATCTGAATGACGTGCTAATGTTCCTGCAACTGGATGGCTAAACAAATATTCATTTTGCTTCGCAACGAGAAGTTCTGGACTTGCCCCCATAAACCAACCAGATTGTTTTGGGTTTTGGGCCAACGCAAATGTGTAGCCATCAGGATTAGAGGCCAACAACTGGTAAAATAAATCAATAATATTAATTTTGTGTTGGGTTTTAAGATCAATTGCCCGAGCCAACACTGCTTTTTCTAGCGGTGATGACTTCATCAATTCAACCAATTTAACGACACCAGCAATGTATTCCTCTTGTGTTGGGATGAGAGTCGCTTGTACTTGATCATCAAGAGAAGACTGAGCAGATTGATCAATGCGCTCATTTACAAATGTGTTTTTTGCTTCCGCAATCGAGATTTCTGGTAAATCTCGATGATCAAAAGGCAAGCTCCCGACCAAAATAAGATCTTTATTCGCTGTTAATTCGATTTTTTTTTGTAGTGTAGATTTTGCTTGTTCGAGCCACTGTGCTTGCTGCTGATTAAAATTTAAATGAGAAGCTCGATCAAATTCGATATGTTCAATTAACTTTTTACTTGAAATGGTCCCCGTTGGCGTTGCGAACACGAAGCCAGGTTGATCTTCCTCAATTAACTCTTCCTTTTTTATGCCTATCATATTTTGAAAAACTGACGGTTCTATTGGCAACATATTTGTTCTCACGATTATCTGTTCACACTGCGTGCATCAAACTTTCAACATTCACAAAAGGACAACCTCTAGGAGTTGAACGCAACCAATATAATAATTATTATTCCCAATTGAAAATGATTATCGTTTCAATTTGTTAATAAAATTAAAGGATACTTAAATGGGTTTATATATCGTGACGGGTGCAGCCAGAGGAATTGGTGCTGAAATTTGTCGTCAACTATTGCAGAAGGATCATCAAGTCATCGCAATTGATCGGATTGATGCCATCAATCAATGGGAACTTTTTAAATTAATTCCTGAAGCATCACTCAACCATCTAGACCACATCAGCTGTGACATTCGTAAGACCAATGAGATTATTCAGCACATTGAAAATTCTATACTTTTTAAAGGCACGATCACGGGGTTAGTGAATGCTGTGGGGGTCTTAGAAATGGGATCTTTATTAAATACATCTGTTGAACAATGGCATGAAAATTTGTCGATAAATTTCATTGGCCCTGCCGAACTTAGTCGTTGGGTCGCTCACCAAATGATTCCTCACAGAGAAGGTGCGATTGTGAGCATCAGTTCAAATGCAGCCCTCATTCCAAGAATGAATATGGGTCTGTATGCAACGACCAAAGCTACAGTGAGTCACTATTTTAAAAATCTCGCGTTGGAACTCGCGCCTCACAATATTCGCTGTAACTTAGTTTTACCTGGCTCAACCCTTACACAAATGCAAAAACAACTATGGACTGAGGATCGCCCTCCAGCAGGCATTGTCAACGGAAATCTAGAACAATTCCGAAATGGTATTCCATTACAAAAGATTGCTGAGGCTGAAGATATTGCCAATGCAGTGATATTCTTACTTTCAGATCAAGCACGCCAAATCACAATGCACGAATTGGTGGTTGATGGTGGAGCAACTTTAGGCGTGTAACAGCCCTATTGCCCATTCAAAGGATAAACTGCCAGACTATTCTGGCAGTGGTTTGTGAATTTGAAGTTGTTCAAAAACAAGTTCTGGTTGAGCTAACCAAGTTTTCATCATCTCCATAAAATCATACCAATAAGCTTTGAGACTCGGCACATCATAAAGTTCTTTATGTCCGTCAACAGCGAGATACAATCGTTCAATACCATCAACAAACTTATTGGTAATCGCGGTATCAAAGTCTTCAATTGGGCCAGCGGATATGGTTGTTTTTGTTAACTTACACCCTTCGAAATGTTCAGGTAAAGGATAAGGAATCCAATTCACAATAGGTCCAAATAAGATATTTTCATAGGGATCAAAATCTTCTAATACAAATCGCATTTGCTCAAAATAGCTTTGCTGATGCGGTCGAATTTCGGCAAACCTTCTCGTTAATAATAAAATGATTTCTTTTAAGTTTTCCTGTCCAGTAATGCCCAACCTTAATGGCAGGATATTCATGACTAAGCACGGAATACGTATAGATGAAGTTCCCAACCGAGACATAAAAGGTACCCCAAAGCATTGTTGAGGATCTTTAGACTGTTTCATTAAATAACTCATCATCACCGCCATAACGATAAGAGCACTGGGCAATTTTAATTCAGTTGCTAATGCATTTAATTGTAGCTGTGTAGGCCAATCAATTACCTCTTCATAACGTGGCCCTTGTGAAAATGGTTCTTTTAATTTTCGTTTAAGTCGTTTCTTAGGGGCTTTCTCATACGAAAAATTAGCCTTCCAAAAGTCCAAATCTTTTTTAGCTTTTTCAGAGTGAAGGTAGTGCTGTTCTTCTACAATAAACTTTTCATAATGATCGAACCCTTTAATTTTTAATTCAGTACCATTTTTGAGAGATTGATAATAATCAATAAATCGGCTAATCATCAGTCCGTAAGCGTAGCCATCTAATGCAACGTGATGCGCTTTAAAAAATAATCCATACTTTTGCTCACCTAAGTGTGCAAACACATAGTCATATAAATGACCCGATTCTAAATTAAATGCTGGTTCTACTTTTTTTTCAGCCCACGCTAAAATTTCCTCCTCATCAAGCTGAGATAAATCAACGAAGCTAGGTTTCCGTATCGTCACATCATCTACTCGATAGACGTGTTCGCCCTGAACTAAAGCTCGCCAATGAAGCGATTTAGCTTCCTTTAATGTGAGATAAACTGCTTTTTGAAAAAGCTCTCGATCTAATGGTCCCTCAATCACCAACCACTCCGCCGTATGAAAAGGATAACTGCCATGATAATGATGTCCTTTCCACATACTGTGTTGTGCACGAGTTAATAGACCATGGGATTCATTGATTTGCATAAGACAACCGTATATATTTAATTTTCATTATAAAATCAAAGCTTTACAAAATATCCTAACCTTCATATTTTGTGATTACACTTTGGCACAAAAAGATTATTAAATATAATGATTATCATTTGCAAATTTAATTTGTTTGATTTAGATTAATAACCATTCAAATCTGTCGACTGACGCACGTATTACTGTATCGACGATCTTCACTCCATTGATAAGTACAGAAGATTAAATAATGACGACACAATCTCCTCCTCTAGCTCGACATATTTCTGTCCATTCAACAGAACAAATTTCCACTCATTTACAGCGTATTAGGTTTAAAAGTGAAGATTTCACAGGTTATGCAAAATGTGATGGTGGTGCGCACATCAAATTGTTTTTTCCGAACCCTGATCAACAAGCACCTGACCTCCCGTTTCGAAATTCTTTAGGCAAAATTACGTGGCCAAATGGAAAGAAACCAATTACTCGGACATATACTGTTCGAGATTTCGATGAAGAACTGCAACTTTTAGTCATCGATTTTGTAAGACATGAAGATTTTGGTATAGCGGCTGATTGGGCGAAGCATGCGAGTCCAGGGGACTTATTAGGTCTAGCTGGTCCAGGAGGACCAGCACGTTTTAAAATCGATGCAGAATATTGGATTTTTGTTGGAGATCTTTCAGCAATCCCGATGATCGCTGCCTCTCTTGAACAATTACCAAAAGACGCCCATGGTGAAGTTTGGATCGAGATTGAAGATGATTCAGACCAAATACATCTGAATAAACCTGAACACATTAAGCTTCATTGGTGCAACAGCACTCATGAATTGAATAATAACATCCGTCATTCTTTGCAAAACTTAGACTGGAAAAATAAAGATATTTCAGTATCACTGGCGGGTGAAAATTCAACGGTGGTTGAACTTCGTAAAATACTGAGACAAAACTTCCAGTTACCCAAGAGCAATTTATATGCTGTGCCTTATTGGAAGCAAGGTCACAACGAAGAGGCTTATCATGAGGAACGCC
Source organism: Acinetobacter sp. ANC_7553 (assembly GCF_056779895.1). NCBI lineage: Bacteria > Pseudomonadati > Pseudomonadota > Gammaproteobacteria > Moraxellales > Moraxellaceae > Acinetobacter > Acinetobacter sp. ANC_7553. Next base: position 115,796 of record NZ_JBWYIV010000003.1, read on the forward strand.
ATCAAGTGATGGATGCCATTGAATAAGTGAATAGAATTATTTTAATGAAATATGTAGAAAGATATGAAATATAAAATTGCAATTATGTTGAGTGCTGTCACTCTCTTCACAGCATGCTCTCAGTCGAATGAACCTTCTTCACGAGACAGTAAAGCGACGGTTGAATCTCAAATAAATACGACACGACAAATTGAAGATGCTTTAGGTCGTCAAGTTACGATTCCTGTTCAGCCACAACGTGTTGTGGTTTTAAGTGAGCTTGATTTGGATAGTGCTATTGCACTTGGAATAAAACCTATAGGCAGTAGTTATGTTCGAGGTCAAAGTAATTTTCCAGATTACCTCAAAAATGAAACACAACAGATCGCCTCCGTCGGTAACTTTGGACAACCGAGCATGGAACAAATTCTCACGTTACAACCTGACTTAATTATTGCTGGAAGCATGATTGATACACAAATGATTAATCAATTGCAGCAGATTGCACCCACTGCAGTCAGTTTTGCACGCGGAGAGCCATGGAAAGACAGTTTCAAAAAGGTAGCTCATTTATTAAACAAAGAACAACAAGCCCAAAAAGCTCTAGAAGCGTACGATCAATATGCGCAAGAAGCTCAACAGAAATTACATGTTCAACAAGGTCAATCAGTCAGTGTCATTCGTTGGACAGCCAATGGACCTGTTTATATGTTAAATGATTCATTTGCGAGCCAAATTTTAAAAGATATTGGCTTAACACGACCTCAACATCAGCAACAACCAGGTGCAAGCCATACGCCTCCAATCAGTCGAGAGCGTTTTGATCAAATTGATGCAGACTGGCTCATCATTGGCAGTCATCTAAACTCGGAAAAGCAACTGGCAGAACTAGAAAAATTACCAGAATTCCAACGTCTTAATGCTGCAAAAAACAAGCATTATTTCGTGGTTGATGCATCTATGTGGACTGGCATAGGTGGACCACATGCTGCTCGACATGCCATTGATGATGTATTGAAGCATCTCCATAATTAACATGCTGACGAATGCTACAACTGTACTTGACCGATTCCCGCTGATGGGAATCGTGCTTAGCTTGATTATTTTATGTTGCGCTGTTTTGTCGATCGCGTACGGCGCTGGTCAGCCCTACTTTACAGACAGTTTGCAACTTATTCTTCAGGCATTAAGTCAATGGTCCTTAGAACCAATCACTCCCCTATTGGAAATTAGAATTCCACGTACTATTGCGGCGGTGAGTGTCGGATTAGCTTTAGCGATCTCAGGCGTCATCCTTCAAAACTTGCTTAAAAACCCTTTGGCTGATAGTGGATTAATCGGAATTAATAGTGGTGCATCTCTTGCCATTGTTTTGGCCATCGTTCTTCAAATGGATACCTTAGGACTATTTTTTTGGGCGCTGATTGGAGCTTTAGTGAGTGCATTATTGGTCTTTGCAATCACCCCTCGTCAAATGACAGATCATAGCTCACTTACACGTTTAGTCTTGGCTGGACTGGCAATCACCAGTACATTCCAAGGTTTTATGGCTGCCATTCTTCTTAGTTTCCAAAATGGTTTAGACGACTATCGTTTTTGGGTTTTGGGTTCGCTCAATCGCGTTGATATTCAATATCTCGGTCTTGCACTAATTTTAATGGCGATCGGACTCATCATCGCTATATTGGTGATACGCCCCCTGGGTCTTAGCTTAGTTGGTGATCAACTGGCGAATAGCTTAGGCTTAAATACGAAACTACTTGATGCATTCTGCATTTTAGCTGTGGTTTTATTAACTGGAAGTGCCGTTGCATTAACAGGACCAATTGCCTTTTTAGGCTTGATTGCACCTTACTTTGCACGAGCTATTGGTGCTCATAGTATTCAGAAACAACTCATCTATAGCGGACTATTTGGCATGTTGTTGTTGCTGATCGCGGATATCATTGCACGTGCAGTCGTGCAACCTTTCGAAGCCCCTGTCAGTATTCTTTTAGCCTTATTAGGTGCGCCTATTTTAATATGGATGGTGCGTCAAAATAACCTACAAAATATTATTCAAGCGGAGAAATAATATGTTTTCTCTGTTGAGTCGTTTAAAACAAAAATCAGTAATAAAGGCTTGGATAATCATTGCGATTCTACTGATATCACTCAGTTTATTTAGCCTGATGTACGGTGAAATCACATTAAATTTGAATACGCTATGGAATGTATTGACAGGCAATGCGTCAGCTCCACATCAACTTCTCGTTGAAAAGATTAGATTACCACGACTTTTGGCAGCCTTATTGATTGGCGCTGCACTCGCCTTATCTGGTCTCATTCTTCAAATTATCACCAAAAACCCTCTTGCGAGCCCAGATGTTTTTGGTATCAGTGACAGTGCAGTGCTTGCTTTGGCATTCACCATTCTCCTCTCAAGCGCTAGTATGTTAGGTCAATGGTGGCAAGCATTGATGGGCGCGATCTTCTGTGTTTTCTTTATTTTAATTGCTTCAGGCGGCGTGGGAACACAGGGGTATCGTATTTTGGTCATCGGGGTCGGAATTGCAACACTCATGAAAGCCAGTTTTGACCTTATCCTTGCGACACTGCCAGTAATGCACACCAGTAATATTTTAATTTTTAGTAGTGGTAGTTTAATTGGTCGAAGCTACAACATCTTGCTACCAACTTCGATTTTTATCATACTGCTTGTCAGTATTATTGTGCTGTGGCGGCGACTATTTAGTGCAATGGTTCTTCCTGATTCTGTCATTGATAGTCTAGGAGAACCCTTATCTAAAATTAGACTGATGCTCATTATTATTGCTGCCTTTCTCGCTGGGACCGCTGTCAGTATTGCAGGCCCCATTGGATTCGTGGCTATTGCCGCACCAATCATCGCATTTAAATCATTTCCTCATCATTTATTTCCGATTTTTCCAACCATGTGTATTGGTGCATTAATGGTTTTATGTGCCGATTTACTTGGAAAAAATTTGCTTGCCCCTGTCGAAATTCCCGCAGGCATTATTAGCGGCATGGTTGGTGGTCCACTGTTGTTGTGGTTGTTATATCGTCATTCTAGAAGTATGAGTCGTACATGAGTTTAATCATCAATCAATTAAGTGCTGGATATAATCATCATCAAGTTTTGAAGGGTATCAATGCTGAATTTCAGCAGGGTCAAGTCATCGTCCTCATGGGTCCAAATGGCTGTGGAAAATCGACCTTGTTAAAATGTATTGCTCAAATTCATCCATATGATCAAGGCGAAGTCATTTGGGAAAAAAATCAACTGAATATACTCAGTAAAAAGTTGCTCGCTAAACAACTTGCATTACTTCCACAGCATGTAACTGCACCCAACGGCATGACAGTTGAGCAGTTAGTACGCTTCGGTCGTTTTCCACATCAAGGTTGGTTTAAACGACTGAACATCGAAGACCAAAAAGCGATTGATGACGCCTTGTCTGCGACCCATTTAAGCGAATTAAAAAATCAAAATTTAAGCAATCTATCAGGAGGTCAACGTCAACGTGCATGGATCGCAATGGTCCTCGCACAACAGACCCCTTTAATTCTTTTAGATGAACCAATCAGTATGCTCGATATCGGTCATCAAGCCGATATTTTAAATTTAGTCCGCTCTCTAGCCTCACAAGGTAAAACCATAGTGATGGTTCTACATGAATTAGCCACTGCTGCACGCTGTGCCGATTTTCTAGTTGCCATGAAAGATGGTCAAATCATTGCACAAGGAAAATCAGAAGATGTTTTAACAAAGCAATTAGTTCATCAACTCTATAACTTAGATGCTGAAGTCAGACTGGTTGAAGATGATCAACACAAAAAAAGGTTACTGGTCATCCCAAATAAGTTTGGTGATTAAACACTCGAATAAAAAGCTTGAATATATAGAATAAAAAAAGCCCTGACAAATGTCAGGGCTTTTTGAATTTGGCGGAAGCGGTGAGATTCGAACTCACGGAGGACTCACACCCTCGTCGGTTTTCAAGACCGGTGCATTAAACCGCTCTGCCACGCTTCCATGTGCGCCATAATACGAAGCTTTTCATATCATGACAAGTAAAAATTACAATCAAACCATTCAAGTGAATATAGTTTCACCAAATGATTCAAATTTATTAAATTTTGGCTGCAATTTCAGCACCTTCACGAATCGCACGCTTAGCATCAAGCTCAGCAGCAAGCTTTGCACCACCAATAATGTGATATTTCGCTAAAGTTGTTTCAGTCTCTGATGGCATAATCTCTTTAACAGATTCTTGCCCTGCACAAACAACGATAGTATCGACTCGTAATAATTGATCATGTCCACCAACTTCGATCCACAGACCTTCATCACTCACTGATTTGTATTGAACGCCACGCAACATTTTCACATGATGTTTTTTTAATTGGGCGCGGTGAACCCAACCAGAGGTTTTACCTAATCCTATACCCAAAGGCGTTGTCTTACGTTGCAATAAATATATTTCGCGAACTGGACGATCCACTTCAGCAGGTTGTAAACCACCTTCAGAAACATACTGAATATCAGGATCAACTCCCCACTCACGTTTCCATTCTGCCAAAGGTTGTGGCTGTGGCTGATGTTCAGGTTTTAATAAAAACTCTGACACATCAAATCCGATACCACCAGCACCAATTACTGCTACCTTTTGACCCACAGGCGCACCTCTTAATACTTCTGCATAAGATAAAACTTGTGGTGCATCACTTCCTTCGATCTTCAATGCACGTGGAACAACGCCTGTCGCAACAATCACTTCATCAAAGCCTTCACGCTCAAGCTGTTCACGATTAACTTTAGTATTTAAACGAAGTTCAACCCCAGTGCGCTCAATTTGGACTTTAAAATAGCGAATGGTTTCATGAAACTCTTCTTTCCCAGGAACAACTTTCGCTAAGTTGAATTGTCCCCCTACATCATTAGTGGCTTCAAATAAAGTAACTAGATGACCACGACTGGCAGCAACGGTCGCTGCCGACATTCCAGCTACACCACCACCCACAACAGCTACTTTTTTTGGCTTCTTGGTTTTTAAATAAACCAGTTCAGTTTCATAGGCTGCACGTGGATTCACTAAACATGTGGCACGTTTATTTTTGAAAGTATGATCCAAACAAGCCTGATTACACGCAATACACGTATTAATTTCATCGACACGATTAGTCGCAGTTTTATTCACCCAGAAAGCATCTGCCAATAATGGTCGAGCCATTTGAATCATGTCGGCTTTACCTTCAGCCAAAATAGCTTCGGCAGTTTCAGGCATATTGATTCGGTTGGATGCAATCACAGGCACAGACACATGTTTTTTCACCTCAGCGGTATAATCTACAAATGCCGCACGTGGAACAGAGGTTACAATTGTTGGCACACGAGCTTCATGCCAACCAATACCTGTATTCAATAATGTGATACCCGCTTCTTCTAGCGCTTTAGCCACCGTGATCACTTCATTCATTGTATTACCGTCATGAACTAAATCGAGCATAGATAAACGGAAACAAATGATAAATTTTTCGCCAACTTTCGCGCGAATTGCCTTAACAATTTCAACTGCAAAGCGCATACGGTTTTCTATTTCCCCGCCCCATTGGTCTGTACGCTGATTGACATGACGACTCATAAATTGGTTCAGCAAATAGCCTTCTGATCCCATGATTTCAACACCATCATAGCCAGCTTTTTTCGCGATACTTGCTGTAGCCGCATAATCTTGAATCGTATCCAGAATTTGTTTTTCAGACATCTGACGTGGTTTAAATGGTGAGATCGGCGATTTTATTGGGCTTGCAGAAACCACAAATGGTTGATAACCATAACGCCCTGAATGCAAAATTTGCATTAAAATTTTTGCACCATGTTTATGAACTGCATGTGTCACTAATCGGTGTGGGGCAACATCACCTAAGGTATTCATTGTGCCACCAGCTGGAAGCAGCCAGCCCTGACGGTTAGGGGAAATACCACCTGTAATGATGAGACCTACGCCCCCTTTAGCACGCTCACCAAAATATGCTGCTAATTTAGGATAGTTATAAAAACGATCTTCTAGACCGGTATGCATCGATCCCATCACGACACGATTTTTTAGGGTAGTGAAACCAAGATCAAGAGGTTTTAATATATTTGCATAGCGAGTTGTCATGGCAATTCCTTATTTTATGGGCTTTGCAACTTGTTGCATAAAACTATACTTCTTTTTTCATAACTGTTTATGGCAATTTTTTGTCTTTTTCTATAATAAATTACCAACTATGAAATTAGATATTAATATTCAATCACTTACAAAAAATATTTTTCACTAAGTTCGCTTTGAAAAATTGCAATAAAATAAATTGATGCATAAAAATCTTCATAAATGCGCTGTATTATTTTCAAGAAGAAATCATGAATTAGATTAAGCACTACCTATTACTTCTAAGTTTCGACGAAATATTGCTACTTATTCTAATATTTTTGCACCACGTATCTTTTTTTAAAAAAAATTACCAATGAAAAGTGCTACAATTGAAGAAATATATTTTTCAGGTTACCAATTTTCTAGGTGCCTATATTCTATCGTTAGGATGAACAATGTCTGATAATGCAACTATCTTACAGAATGTACCTGTAGGCAAAAAAGTTGGTATTGCCTTCTCTGGTGGTCTTGATACTTCTGCAGCTCTATTGTGGATGAAACAAAAAGGTGCTGAACCTTATGCGTATACAGCAAACTTAGGTCAGCCAGATGAAGATGATTACGATGCTATTCCAAAGAAAGCTGAAGCTTATGGCGCTTTTAAAGCACGCTTAGTGGATTGCCGTTTACAACTTGCATTAGAAGGTATTGCAGCAATTCAATGTGGCGCATTCCATATCTCTACAGGTGGTGTACCTTACTTCAATACAACGCCACTTGGTCGTGCAGTCACAGGTACAATGCTTGTTACCGCGATGAAAGAAGATGACGTCAACATTTGGGGTGACGGATCTACTTATAAAGGTAACGACATTGAGCGTTTCTACCGTTATGGTCTATTAACGAACCCAGCACTTAAAATTTACAAACCTTGGTTAGATCAAACATTTATCGATGAACTTGGTGGCCGTGCAGAAATGTCACAGTTCCTCATCGACAACGGTTTTGACTATAAAATGTCAAAAGAAAAAGCATACTCAACAGACTCAAACATGCTTGGTGCAACTCACGAAGCGAAAGATCTTGAGTATCTTGATGCTGGTATCAAAATCGTTGAACCGATTATGGGTGTTGCATTCTGGAAAGAAGACGTTGAAATCGCACCTGAAGAAGTTTCAATCACATTTGAAGAAGGCTTCCCTGTTGCTCTTAACGGTCAACGTATCGAAGATCCAGTTGAGTTAATTCTTGAAGCAAACCGTATCGGTGGTCGTCATGGTCTAGGTATGTCTGACCAAATCGAAAACCGTATCATTGAAGCGAAATCTCGCGGTATTTATGAAGCTCCAGGTATGGCGCTTCTGCATATTGCTTACGAACGTCTTGTGACTGGTATTCATAACGAAGATACCATTGAACAGTACCGAATCAACGGTTTACGTTTAGGTCGTTTACTTTACCAAGGTCGTTGGTTCGACTCTCAAGCGCTTATGCTTCGTGAAACTGCGCAACGTTGGGTTGCTAAAGCAATCACAGGTACTGTGACTTTAGAACTTCGTCGTGGTAATGACTATACGATCATGAACACTGAATCTGAAAACCTTACCTATGAAGCTGAACGCTTAACCATGGAAAAAGGTGATTCTGTATTTACTCCAATGGATCGTATTGGTCAATTAACCATGCGTAACCTAGACATTACAGATACTCGCGCTAAGTTAGGAATCTATACTGGTGCAGGTTTACTTGCTGTAGGTACAGGTTCTGCTGTTCCACAACTTAAAGACAAAAACTAAGATTTAGTTTAGTCCTAAAAAAACCGCGCTTTGAGCGCGGTTTTTTATTTGGACATGAAAATCTATCGTTGTTCCCTAGATGAATAATGACTCATTCATCCAACGTATGCTTCATTTTTATATTAATCAGCACAAATAGATGTAAAACCCCTTTTATCGGCTTTTGTCGTTATCAATTTCAAGCAATATCGATTATCATCTATGTTATTTTTTCAGTAAGACTTGCCTTGAATACGATCACTTTAATCCAGCCAGATGATTGGCACGCTCATTTAAGAGATGGTTTAGCACTTCAACGTACTGTTCCTGATTTGGCGAAGCAATTTCATCGCGCAATCTGTATGCCAAATACAGTTCCACCTGTAAAAACTGTGGAAGAGGCACATGCCTATCGTGAAAGAATCATGGCGCATGTTCCTGAAAATGTAAAATTCGATCCTCGTATGGTGCTTTACTTTACGGATCATACTTCTCCTGAAGAAGTACAAAAAATTAAAAAATCTCCATATGTAAATGCAATTAAGCTTTACCCTGCTGGAGCAACCACGAATTCTGATAATGGCGTTAGTGATATACGTAAAGTGTATAGCGTCATTGAGCAACTTGAAGAACATCAGGTTCCTCTCTTACTCCACGGCGAAGTAACACATCATCATGTTGATATTTTCGATCGTGAAAAACGTTTCTTAGATGAAGTTTTAGCACCGCTGCTTAAACAATTTCCAAAATTGAAATTAGTTTTAGAACATATCACCACAAGCGAAGCTGCACATTTTGTACTTGAGCAAGATCGCAACGTGGCAGCGACGATTACACCACAACATTTGTTATTCAATCGCAATGACATGTTGGTTGGTGGTGTTAAACCGCATTTCTATTGTTTGCCAATTTTAAAACGCCAGACACATCAGCAAACTTTGTTAGAAGTCGCAACAAGTGGCAACCCTAAATTTTTCTTAGGTACTGACAGCGCTCCGCATTCTAAAAATGCGAAAGAAAATGCATGTGGCTGCGCTGGGTGTTATAGCGCTCCAACTGCAATTGAATTGTATGCTCAAGCATTCGATCAAGTCGGTAAAATTGAACGTCTTGAAGGTTTCGCTTCATTCTTTGGTGCGGATTTCTATGGTTTACCTCGTAATACTGAAACCATTACATTGATCAAAGAAGATCAAGTGATTCCTGAAAGCCTTGAATATTTAGATGGCGAACAGATCATTCCTCTTTATGCAGGTAAAACAATTCAATGGAGAAAAGTGTGACCACTGAAACATTACCTGTCATCGGTCAACGCTTCCGCGGGTTCCTACCCGTGGTTGTTGACGTGGAAACAGCTGGTTTTAATGCAGATACTGATGCATTGCTCGAAATAGCATGTATTCCAATCATTTACGACGAGTCTGGAAAGTTTGTACCTGGTCAAGCGCATCATGCACACATCAATCCATTTGAAGGTGCAAATTTAGATCGTCGCTCACTCGACTTCATTGGCATTGATCCTTTTAATCCAATGCGTGTAGCGATGGCAGAAGATGAAAAGTCTGCACTTAAACGTATGTTCAAAGCAATTAATGAGGTACGCAAACAACAACAATGCACACATGCTGTGCTAGTTGGACACAATGCTCATTTTGATCTTGGTTTTTTAAAAGCGGCAATTGCACGTACTGGAACTAAGAATCAAAATCCATTTCATAGTTTCTCGGTTTTTGATACGGTGACTTTGAGTGCTGTGATGTTCGGACAAACTGTTTTGGCTAAATCATGTATTCAAGCTGGCATCGAGTTTGATGGTAAAGAAGCCCACTCTGCGTTGTATGACACACAGAAAACAGCTGAATTATTCTGCTATATTTTAAATAAATTAGCGCCCCATTTACTTGAAACACTCGTTTCAGAGTAAAAATCTTTAAATACCCCAATATTTTAGAAATCTTGATCATCCTGTGGATTGATCTTAATTGAAAAGTATTGGGGCTTTTTGTTCCAATTTTTAACTATCGCTTTTTTATATTATGTTAATCGGAATATAGTATTGATAATTATTCTCATTAATATTGTGAAATAAGTATTATTAAATGATAATCGCTATCGTTTTTATTCTCTCAATGTTAAATCATGTCATTTGTACGCTCAAAATTAAATTTAGCCATTCTTACGATTCTCTCAACTACAGTTTGTGCAAATGAAACAGAAATAAATTCAACAGCTAATGATGATTCAATCAAACTCAATACAATTGTAACGAATGCAGCTGAGCAACAAGAAGTTGGGAAAACCCTTTATACGAAGGATGACTTAGACAAGAAACCCAATAGTTCTAAGAACATTACTGATTTTTTAAAAGTAAATCCTAATGTGCAATTTGGTAATAATTTTAAAAGTGGCTTACAACAAGGTGAACTTAGCCCAGCCGAAATTAGCATCAATGGCGGTTTACCCTATGAAAATAAATTTCTAATCAATGGGATGAGCATCAACAATAATATTAACCCTGTGGGTGCAACAACATCGAACTCAAATAATGAACTACTCGGCTCTAGTCAAGCTGTTGCAGTCAATGCAGACCTGATTTGTAATATTAAACTGCTTGATAGCAATGTGAGCGCTGAATATGGTGAATTTACTGGCGGTGTAGTGAGTGCAGAAACCTGCGCACCAAAAACTGAGGTAGGCAAAATTCACGGTAATATTACCTATGATTATACATCTGATTCTTGGTCTAAAATCAACTTTCCTGATCCAGAAAGCCAACTGGAATTTGAAACCTCCAAGAGTGAAAAAAATCAACCTTTCTTTACTAAACAAGGAATCAGCGCAACACTGTATGGTAATCTCACAGACCAATTAGGTTTCAATGCTTTTGGCTCTTTTCGACATTCGTTAATTCCATTAAAAACGAATTTTATTGAGCCAGCAGAATTAGACCAAACACGTGCTGCGAGCAATTATGGTGTCGAACTCTTCTATACACCTTCAGATAAAACCTCATTAAAAATAGGAACTCAGCTATTTGAAAATAAAGGTGATTACTTCAATGCTACATTTTTAAACTCAGAAAACACGCAAATATCTGATAGTCAAAGTATTTATATCAATTTAAAAAATAAATTAAATACTGTTCGGTTAGAACAACAACTTAATTATCAAACACAAAAAAGCTCGCGAAAGGCAGAGCAGGATGCGTATGTGTGGGCTCGATCTTCAACAAAGAATTGGAATCCGAATTTAAGTACGCAATCATATGGAAACTATGGTGCATTATCACAAGAAGAAAAAAAACTCGAATACTCAATCAAAGCCCTATTTGAACCAATAAACTTTGCGAACTCATCACACCAATTCAAAGTGGGTGCAGGTTATGGTCATTATGAAGCGTATTGGGAAAGACCTGAAGTTTCTAATAATTATTACACAACTACTATCGCTTCCAAAAATATTGAAAACTTAAACTGTTACGCTTCTGATGGTCGTCGTTATGATGCTTGTGACGAAGGCAATTCAATTGACGGGCAATATTTAACGCAACGATTTAAATATGATGCAGGACAAATCAATGTACGCCAAGATCGTTGGCATGCATATCTCGAAGATTCAATTTATGTTAATCCATTTATTCAATCTAGTTTAGGCTTAAGAGCTGATTATGATTCACTGACTCAAAATACAAATATTGCACCTCGTAGTTCATTTGTTTTGAAGCCATTTGGCAATGATCAATTATTTATCACGGCTGGTTGGAATCGCTATTATGGTTTAAACGCATTCGCCAACGAATTACAAGATCAACGAGGTCGATTACAGACAAAATTTAAGAGAAATAGTCTTTCTGAAGATTGGGAACTCGACCCGACGTTTATGCCATCCTTCAAATCAAGGTCAGAGCTGGATACGCCGTTTTCAGATGAATCTGTATTTGCTTTTAACACCAATATTTGGAACATCAATACTGGTTTAAAATATGTTCAGCGAGAGAACAAAGAGCAATTACGCCAGCAGCAAGGTAATAAATCTTATAACAACTCAGGAAAATCTGAAGCTGAAATATTAACTTTCTCTTTAAAAAATATTAAACCACTTGTATTTAAAAATTCTGTGCATTATTTAAGCCTAAATGCCGATATGACAGATACAAATCGTAATTTTGATAGCTATGAAAGCAACTACTACACAGGTACATCACAAATTTATTATGATGGCAAACTGATTAATGCTGAAGATAAACCCACTGATAATTTCAATACACCATGGACAGTTAGACTAGATTGGAATATTGGTTTTAATAATATTCCTTTAAATATTAATCATTATCTTAGCTATCGTGCAGGGACACCAGGTATGAAAAAAACCCTGAGTACCAGTAAAACTGAATTTGTCTATGAACTCGATGGTATGAAATATGACACTTACACTGCATATAAAACGAAAAATGCTTTGAATTGGGATATGCGTACTACCTCCACAATACCGAGTTCAAAGAATACGCAAACTATTTTTGGTTTAACCATTAATAATGTACTTAACCGTAAAAATGAGTATTTTTCTTCCAATACATCCTCAGTGACACCAACACCAAGTCCTGAAATCGGTCGTCAATTCATTGCAGATGTTACATTTAAGTTCTAACTCATGATTCCCATAGAGCACTTAGGTGCTCTTTTTCATTTATGCCACGTTAAACTTTTGGATTGCATAAAGAAAAAACAATTCAAGACTTGAAAAATATCAATTATCCTCGATATTACATAAAGTAATTCACTCAATCTTAGAATGAGCATATGAACAATCAAAACAAACCTGAAATTATTACGATAGAAGATCAAAGCTTTGGTAGCCATGTAGAACATTGGGCGCTGTTAACTGATGATCCGACTGTTCAGGTTCCAAAATGGTTGAGTGAAGCACTAAATGCACCTGTCATGCCGATGGGGATTTGTGCTGAAGAACAAGATATGGATCCGAATGTTTGGCTAATTCAAGGACCTAAACAACAACCTATCCAATTGGTTCAAGTCATTGCTGTAGAACACAATAAACCTAAAGCAGTCAAAACAGCCTTCCCTACTTTTGATAGTCCTTATACATTGAACGCGACGATTGAACGTATCATTACATGTAAGTCCAACACGCAAGCAGTGTTACAATTAAAAGTTAGTGATAATAGTGTGGTTTATGCTTTTGATAGCTTATACAGCGTGAACCAAATTCAATACCAAAAAAATCAATCTTATAAAGTCCAATTAAATGCGTGGGCTTATGAGCTAGAAAAAGTTGCTGATCAAGAACAAATTGTTGTGGATGATCCAGCTTCAATTAAACACCATCGTGCTTTAAATGAAATTTTGAGTGAACACAATGGTGTAGCGCCAGATAATTTACAGCAGCTGATCGATGCTTGGGAACCTAAATCAGATGCCGATAAAGAACCTGTAACGGTCGATTTTTCGAAAATGGTGGCTTACTTATACGGTGAAACCATGGGTCAGGAAGATGAGGCCTGGTTCCAAGGAAAAGTGGTTGGCAAGACCCAAATGCAGTTCAATGATCAATTTTATCAACTTTATGATGTAACACTTATTTTAGAAGAAAACCAACCTGCTACACTTATTCGTATCGCGACTAAGGATGAGAATTATAAAAATTTCGAAATTGGTCAATATATTCGTGGAAATATATGGATTCAGGCGAATATTTATGCTAAAAATACATCAAATAAATAGGATTTAACTATAAAGTAATATTTAGGCTCCTAGATGAAAATTATACCGGAACAATCAACAGGCTTAATGGAACAAGCACGCCCTCGTATTCGTGTAGACAAGGGTGCTTACTGTTTCTTTTTCTTAGGTGTTTTCCTAGCTGCTTTTATTTTCCACTTTACCAATCTTATTCCAGCATTTTAATAAAGTAGCATTGATTACTTTCATCTGCGTTTTAGTGCATAAAAAAAGCCTGTCATATGACAGGCTTTTTTTACAGACTGATTTTAAGCGTTACGCTTCGCAAAATCATCCATAAATTTCACAAGAGCTTGTACACCTTCAAGTGGCACTGCATTGTAAATACTCGCACGCATACCACCTACTGAACGATGTCCTGCAAGATTTAATAAATTATTTTCCTCTGCTTCTTTCAGGAATTGCTTTTCAAGTTCAGGCTTCGCCAATGTAAATGGCACATTCATAATTGAACGATATTCTTTCGCAATTGGATTTGCATAGAAGTCACTTGAATCAATATAACCATACAATAATTCAGCTTTTTGCTGGTTCACTTGATGAATTGCCTCTACACCACCCTGTTCAAGCAACCATTCAAATACTAAGCCTGATAAATACCAAGCATAAGTAGACGGTGTATTCACCATAGAATCGTTCTTCGCTTGCGCTGAATACTTCAAAATGCTCGGAATTTCTTCTTTTGCTTGGTCTAATAAATCATCGCGAATGATTACCAATGTTAAACCAGCAGGACCGATATTTTTTTGCGCACCCGCGTAAATAAGACCGAATTTTGAAACATCAATTGGTGCCGACAAAATACTAGAAGATAAATCTGCAACCAGTGGTTTATCCGTATTTGGGATATTTTTAAATTGAATACCACCAATCGTTTCGTTATCTGCATAATGAACATAGGCAGCATCAGCAGATAAACTCCATGTACTTTCATCAGAAATTGCAAGATTACCATCTGCATCTTTAATGCCAGCTTCGATCACGTTAATTTCGCCATAACGTTTTGCTTCTTTTAAAGCTTTTTCAGACCAAATGCCAGTATGGATATAATCTGCTTTGTTATTTTTCCCTAATAGATTCAATGGAATCGCAGAGAATTGTAGAGAAGCACCACCCTGTAAGAAAAGCACTTTGTAGTTCTCAGGAATATTCATCAACTTGCGTAAGTCTGCTTCTGCTTTTTCAGCAACAGCGACGTAGTCTGCACTACGATGACTCATTTCCATGATTGATAGGCCCTTACCCTGCCAATCAAGCATCTCAGCTTGAGCTTTTTCTAATACAGCAGTAGGTAATGCAGCAGGACCAGCACAGAAGTTGTACGCGCGCATGATTTTTCCTTTCAGAGTGAAACACAATAAAATGATGGCATTTAACCACAGATAACCATAGCTTGCAGTATATTCAACTTAAATAATTTCAATCTTGTTTTCACACTAAAGCTATTTTTTCAATAAGCTCTACATTTATCAGAGATTTATGTTTACTATATTTTGAGAGACACCGTAGTTAGTAAGTTTAAATCGCTCACTACAACAGCTCTCAATCTGACAAAATTTATTATGACTATTTCGTTGTATTGTCTTTCATTTCATGCGAACAATTAAAACATCTCACCATATCATTCATAGCTGACTCTTTTAAAATGACTGTGTAATAAAAATCCATCTTTTATATCTTGATCTACAATTTCAACAACCATTTCATTATTTTTATCTCGAACTGCATCATAAAGCGCATCAGTATTTACAGCTGAATGTTTTGTTTATGAACAATATTCCTCAGATTCCCCTCTCTCCTTCATTCAGCTGAAATGAAAGGGTTCACTACATGCTGTTATAAACAGTGCTATTACAATCAGCAAGCTATAATTAAATTTGAGTTTCATTTTTAATTAAAATTCTTTTTTAGACTATTGTTAATTAAAAAAGGACGCTTCAGCGTCCTTTTTTAATTCCTACAAATTACTCATCTGTAGATTTTTCATCGCTATCAGTCGTATCAATTTCTTGAGTATCTACTGATTCATTAGATTCAATTGAAGCCTCTTCACCTTCAACTGATTCTATAAAATCATCTTCCTCAACTGATTCTATAAAATCATCTTCCTCAACAGCTTCAATCGCTTCAACACCAACCAATGTCTCGTTTTCACCTAAGCGGATTAAACGTACACCTTGTGCATTACGACCCGTCTGAGCAATTTCAGATGCACGAGTACGTACTAGCGTACCACCATCAGAAATCAGCATGACTTCTTTACTGACATCGATCGCTACGGCACCAACCAGCTCACCATTACGATCAGATGTCTTGATCGCAATGACGCCTTTACCACCACGTTTCTTGGTCGGGAAGTCATCCACTGGCGTACGCTTACCGTAACCATTAGCTGAAGCACATAGCACTTCACCTGTTGCCGGGACAACAACTAATGAAACAATACGGCTTAAGAAATTAGAATCCGTATCTTCATCTTCTGAATCTACATCATTGTCTTCAATTTCTTCCGCTTGAGCCAATCCAATGGTGACACGCATACCACGTACACCTTTCGCAGAACGACCCATTGCACGTACATCAGTTTCTGCAAATCGAATCGCTTTACCTTCATTCGAGAACAACATAATTTGTTGTTCACCGTCAGTAATCGCAACACCAATTAAACGGTCATCTCCAGCTAACTCGATTGCACGTAAACCATTTGAACGTACATTAGAGAACTGCTCAAGTTCAACTCGCTTGATCGTACCGTATTCAGTTGCCATAAAGACATAGAAGTTTTTACGTAAGTTTTCTGCAAGCTCAGCAAATTCAACTACTACTTCATCATCAAGATCTGTAGTTGATAATTCAACTCCTAACTCTTTCAGATGTGTACGCAATTCGTCCGATAGATCGTCACCATCTGCTAGATCAGCAAATGATTTTTCTAATGCATCATAGTGTGCAGCAATGATTTCGTTTTGCTGTAATTGAGCTTGATGAGATTTAACAAACTGACGGAAATCGGCTAGACGTTCTTTAAATTTCTTCGGTGCATCAATCACTGGCAGAATAGCAGTAATTGTCTCATTTTCATCTAATGGCAATAAGTTCACCATAGGACGACCTTTTGCACCACGAGAAGCTTGAGGCACTTCAAAAACTTTTAAGCGATAGACTTTGCCGACATTGGTAAAGCATAAAACTGTTGCATGGTTAGATGTCACAATCAAATGTTGAATGTAATCATCTTCTTTCATAGACGTTGCTGATTTACCACGCCCACCACGACGTTGCGCAGCATAATCAGAAAGTGGCTGTGTTTTCGCATAGCCTGATTGAGAAACGGTTAAAACAACTTGTTCTTCTGGAATTAAATCCTCACGAGAGAAATCTACACGAGATTCTACAATCGCAGTACGACGCTCATCACCGTATTGCTGAAGAATAAGTGAAAGCTCTTCACGAATCACGTTCATCAACAATTCAAAATCATTAAGAATTGCTGTCAACTCTGCAATTTGTGCCAAAATTTCAGAATATTCTGCATGCAGCTTATCTTGTTCTAAACCAGTTAAACGATGCAAACGTAATTCTAAAATTGCACCCACTTGAGTCGGCGAGAGACGATAAATATTGCCAGATAATCCAAACGGTTTATTAGGATCTTCACCCTCAATCTCATGTGGGCGAACAGAAACTGAACCTGCTTTTTCCAATAAAGCAACTACACCACCTGCAGACCATTCCCCTGCTTGCAAACGTTCACGTGCTTCTTGCGGATTCGCAGAGGTTTTAATGGTTTCGATGATGGCATCAATATTTGCTAAAGCAACCGTTAAACCTTCCAAGATATGACCACGTTCACGCGCTTTACGTAATTCGAACATCGTACGACGTGTTACAACTTCTTGACGATGGCGAATGAAAGCAGCAATGATGTCTTTTAAATTCATCAGCTTTGGCTGGCCATTATCCAAGCAAACCATATTAATACTGAATGAATTTTGAAGCTGAGTATTTTGGAATAAATTATTAACAATTACTTCAGCGTTTTCGCCACGCTTTAAGTCAATTGCAATACGCATCCCTTCTTTATCAGATTCGTCGCGTAACTCTGAAATACCTTCGAGCTTCTTCTCTTTCACAAGTTCAGCAATACGTTCAATCGTTTTTGCTTTGTTCACTTGATATGGAATTTCAGTGAATACAATCGTCGTACGACCTGTTTTTTGGTCTTCTTCTAAATGGTACTTACCACGAATAAATAAACGACCTTTACCAGTACGGTAAGCATCAACAATACCCGATTTACCGTAAATGATACCGCCTGTAGGAAAGTCTGGACCCGAAATATGTTCCATCAATCCTTCAATAGTGATATTCGGATTATTGGCATAGGCTAAGCACGCATTGACCACTTCAGTCATATTATGCGGCGCCATATTGGTTGCCATACCTACAGCAATACCCGTGACACCATTAATGAGTAAATTTGGCACACGAGTTGGCATAACTTGTGGGATACGCTCTGAACCGTCGTAGTTATCTTCCCACTCTACTGTATCTTTTTCTAAATCAGCTAACAGTTCATGCGTTAATTTACGCATACGCACTTCGGTATAACGCATCGCTGCTGCACTGTCACCATCAACAGAGCCGAAGTTACCCTGACCATCAACCAACTGATAACGTAAACTGAAATCTTGTGCCATACGAACGATTGTTTCGTATACAGCAGAGTCACCATGAGGATGGTATTTACCTATCACGTCACCGACTACACGTGCAGACTTTTTGTAAGCTTTGTTATAGTCATTGCCTAATTCGTGCATTGCGAAAAGCACACGACGATGAACAGGTTTTAAACCATCTCGTACATCGGGCAATGCACGTGACACAATCACGCTCATCGCATAATCGAGATATGAGCTTTTAAGTTCATCCTCAATGGCAATCGGTCTAATTTCCGATACGCTCATGCATACTCCTTATTCTACAAGCCAATTTTGGCTTGTATTTATATGTCGTAAAACTAGCAAAATCATTAACTCAAACGACTGAGTTAAAACTAAAATACAGCCCTAAATTATAGCATAAACACTTGTATTTTTGTGTCGAAATATTCAGCCTAACCTTGTTAATTATCTTCATTTTAGCGATCATTTTCTTGTTATTTCAAAACCAAAAATTAGCGCATCCAGACAGGATTTTTCAATATCCAAAATTTTGAGAAATACATTAGTACAAAAAAAATGCGCCAATCAACTGGCGCATCTTCATAATTTTTTCTATATTTTTATTGTGCCTGGTTCAGTACTTTACGATAGCTCAGCACAGCCACAATCAATAGAACTGGCAATAACATCTCCACCCCTTCCTCAATGGTCATAATCATGATTTGAGTATGCAGCACCAACTGGATGCCGAATTCATCTTTCAGGGTTGAGGTCGTGCGATCCAGCACTTTGCTTAGTCCGCCACAGGCAATGGTGAGGAAAATAAAAAAATGTGCAATATTCAATGAATCTTTCATGCTTCGTATGGTTTGAACCAATTTTTTCGCCAATACCAGAAAGACAAAGATAATGCCGAGCAATAAAATAAATCCGAGTAGCTTATCCATGAGCGGAATTTCAGCACTACGATAGAAATTAGTTTTGATAAAACTCATTTCAAACACCTGCTTATGAAAATCCATTTCCCGTAATCCCAACAATGTCGCTGCTATAGCCGTAAATACTCGGGTATGGGGTTTGATTTCAACATTAAGCAAACACAGCACTGCCAGCAAGTACCATAACCATGGACTCATGACTTCAAAAGCGCCTGACTCACTAAATAAATACTGAGTCACCTCAGGCGGTGCATTCAAGGCAGTATGAATACAAATACCAAGATAAAGCGCAATCAGCAGAAAACTAATGAACAGGATATGGGCTGCTTTGGAAAAGGGCATGATTAAAAACAGATGAAAAAGCAAACTGGGATTTTATCACTTTTCATACAAATGAAATACTCTAGTTTCGACTGTCGAGCACTTTTAAAATTTTTGCATAAAAAAACGCCCTTACACAAAGCAGTAAAACATTGCTTTCACTGCTTGCACAAGAGCATTTTTAAACTGTGTTCAGGAATTAGATTTTAGAAACCAATTCTGGAACCACTGTATTTAAGTCACCTACTAACCAGTAGTCAGCTACTGCATTAATTGGAGCTTCTTCATCTTTGTTGATCGCAACGATCACCTTAGAATCTTTCATACCTGCCAAGTGCTGAATCGCACCAGAGATACCTACAGCAATATAAAGGTCTGGCGCAACGATTTTACCCGTTTGACCAACTTGCATATCGTTTGGAACGAAACCAGCATCTACTGCTGCACGAGATGCACCTTGAGCTGCACCAAGCTTATCAGCTAATGGATCAAGTACTTTATGGTAGTTCTCACCAGAACCTACACCACGTCCACCAGATACAACAATGCGAGCTGCTGTTAATTCTGGACGTTCTGATTTTACGATTTCTTCAGATACGAACTTAGAAATACCCGCATCACCAGTAGAAGTTGCAGCTTCAACCGCAGCAGATCCACCTTCAGCAGCAACTGCATCAAACGCTGTACCACGAACTGTACCAACAACAACTGATTCACCAGACTCTACAGTTGCAATCGCGTTACCAGCATAGATTGGACGCTTGAAAGTTTTAGGACTATCAACTGCAATAATGTCAGTAATCATACTTACATCAAGAAGTGCTGCAGCACGTGGAAGTACGTTTTTGCCCGTCGTTGTAGACGCCGCAAGAATGTGTGAATAACCTGTACCAATTGAAGCAACAAGCTTCGCTACATTTTCAGCCAATTGGTTTGCATATGCAGCATCGTCAGCTAAAAGAACTTTGCTTACACCAGCAACTTTAGCAGCTTCATCAGCAACTGCTTGAGCGCCTGAACCAGCAACTAATACAGTGATATCACCACCGATTTTTTGAGCCGCAGCTACAACGTTTAAAGTTGCACCGTTAAGTGCTTTGTTGTCGTGCTCAGCGATTACTAAAATACTCATGATTTTTATCCTTCTGTATTAGATCACTTTCGCTTCATTTTTTAGTTTTTCAACAAGCTCATCAACAGACTTCACTTGAACACCAGCTTTACGTTCAGCAGGCGCTTCAACTTTAACAGTCTTAAGCTTAGTTGCAGGATTAACACCAAAATCTGCAGGAGATTTAGTATCAAGCGGTTTCTTACGTGCTTTCATGATGTTTGGTAGAGCAGCATAACGTGGCTCATTCAAACGTAAGTCAGTCGTAATGATCGCTGGAAGTGCTAGTTCAACAGTTTGTAAACCACCGTCGATTTCACGAGTCACTTGCACTTTATCGCCTTCAACTTTAACTTCTGAAGCAAATGTACCTTGACCAGCACCAAGTAATGCACCAAGCATCTGACCAACTTGGTTAGAGTCGTCATCAATTGCTTGTTTACCAAGAAGGATAAGTTGTGGCTGTTCAGCGTCTACAACGCCTTTAAGAATCTTCGCAACTTCTAAAGCACCAAGTTGGCTATCATCAGCTTCAACTAGGATACCGCGGTCTGCACCAAGCGCCATTGCAGAACGGATTTGTTCTTGCGCTTCTTTAGGACCAATAGAAACAACAACGATTTCTGAAACAGTTCCTTTTTCTTTTAAGCGAACCGCTTCTTCCACTGCGATTTCACAGAATGGGTTAATTGACATTTTAACGTTAGTAAGGTCAACCCCACTATTGTCCGGCTTTACGCGAACTTTAACGTTGGCATCAACCACACGTTTTACAGCAACAAGAGCCTTCATGTAATCCTCGGCTGTTTTAACAGAAGTAAATATTCAGAAAAGTTATAATAACTCTTCATTTAAAATTTTTAGGTGTCCTATCTTGCAATGTGTTTGGCATTTCGGTCAAGTCACAATTCACAAAACTGCTGTAAAAAAGCGTAATTTTCGTTGAACGGAGCGTTCACAAAATTATTTTGTTAATAAATTTGTCAGCTTTTCAATATTTTTTGTAAAAAATTAAACTTTGATTTTTAATATTTTTTTAATTTATTAACTACATCAGTTGAATTGATGCTGTAGACTCTTATTTTACGTTGAAAAGCGTTGGCGTGAGTCACCAAATTTGAGGTAAAAAATGTCATAACAGACAGCAAAAATTACAATAACAGCTATTCTTTTTGAGTATAATTTAACCAAAGTTAATTCTATTTGAATAGAAAGCGCAAACATTAGTTTGCGCTTTTTTAATGTTAATTCACAATGAGCCATGTTGCTGCCAATGAAAGCATCACTCCCGAACCACCATCAATCCATTTTTGACGTTTTTCATTTATCCCTGTTTTCTGTGTCAAAAATGCAAATACAAAACTCAATGATGAATAAATAATTAAGCATAATCCAATGAAGATTAGGGATAAGACAATCCCCTGTCCCATAATCGAAGAGGTATGCTGGTTAATAAATTGAGGCAAAATCGCAAAATAAATAAGCATACCTTTAGGATTAAGTAGGGATGTTATAAAACCGCGTCGAATCGGACTATTGACCTGACTTTGTTTAATTTCAATATTTTTGTGATTAAGCGCAGATCGAATCAAATTAAATGCCAAATAAAGCAAATAACAGATTCCTAACCATTTGATCGTTTCAAAAATAATAGGGAAAGAAATAATGATAGCCGCAATACCCACAACGACTAAAAAAGAATGGACGAAATAACCCAAACACACCCCTAAAGTCGCCATAACGCCTGCTTTCGCATTTTTACCCATTACCTGTGACAGAATAAATAACATATCTGGACCAGGCGTAAAAATAAGAGGGATAACTGTCAAAGCAAATAACCAATAGGTAGACATTTTCTTTCTTCCATCATTAATGAAAATGAAAAAAAGTATCTTCGAATTTACATAAAATAGGATTTCAAATATTCTATTTATTCTTTAATTTTTAGAATTTAATTCTAATATATGAAAATAATATCTAAATCAATTTCAGTTAAATTAGATCGTATCGATAAAAGTATCATTCATGAACTTCAAACCAACGGTCGAATTCAAAATAATGATTTAGCCAAAGAGATTGGCTTATCACCATCCTCTTGTTTAAGACGCGTAAAAATTCTCGAAGATGCTGGAGTCATCCAGCAATACACAACCATTGTTGATCCTCAAAAAATCGGATTACAACTTATTCTATTTTCGCGTATTTGGTTGGTGGGACAAGACGCTGAAACCATCGATACTTTTATTGAAGCGATGAAAGAACTCCCTCAAGTCATGGAGTGCTATATTATTTTGGGCGAATGTGATGCGATGTTAAAAGTTGTCGTACCTGATTTGGAGAACTATCGTAAATTTCAGTCAGAACACTTAACCAAAAAAAATGGGATTACCAGTGTGAAAACGGATTTACCCAGTCAAATCATTAAACAAAGCTATCAACTGCCCCTGCAATCAATTTAATACCATAAAGCAATCGATCCGACTGACTTTTCAGATCGGACCGATTATCCATTTTGATCTAGTCAAAAAGTCGAATGTTCAATACTTTAAGTTTTTTCAACCTCGATTTTTTCATTCAAAATATTTTCTAAAAGTGCATGCTCATTCACCGATTCACTCAATTTAGGATCACAAATTTTGAGTCTCCGTTTCAGCTCTTCCTGTAAATACAATTGATCCTCAAGTTCCAATTCAGTTTGACTAAGTTGCTGAGCAAAATGCCGAATCACATCTTCAAATCGTTGATTTTGCTTCAATATAACGTATGCATAACCCAATACAAGCCCTTTGAAAATTTCCTGATAAGGCTTGCCACGTTGAAAATTGTATGCCAATGAAGATAGTACCCGCTCACCAAAACCTAACTTACGATATGGGTCTCGTGCCACTCGATCACATGGGTCTTTATAAGCCGTCTCACAAGAGTCGATAAAACTCTTCGCCAACAATTCTAAATTTTCTTTTCGATGTGGTAGTAGATCCTTTAATCCAACTTTAACCTCATGGAGTACTGCCAACATAAATTTAGAAATTTGCTCATCAGACAGTGCAATCCCGATTGTTTCATATTGTCGAAAACTTGCAGCCCATGCTGTCATTGCATGCACACCATTCCACATGCGATTTTTGATTAACTGTATCTCTTCAATCTCTTCAACCAGAATCATTTGGCGCATTTTTTCTAATAAAGGACTATTATTTTCTACATAAAGTGGCATATCTGTTTCGGCATGGAATAAGATTAATTCTAGATTCTGTAGAATATGCGCCGATTTGAATTTTTCGTATAGATCGTCAATATACTGAGTAGCCAATTGTTCTTGTTCAGCATTTAAACGCGTCCCTTCATCCACATCCGTCACGTCTAAATCATGCTCATCCTGCACATGTCTAAAAATGTTGTATTTGATTTTTAACTGTCTAAATAATTTTTGATCTGTAATTTTCGCTACCATTCGATTGACTACTGTATCGCAAAAATAGTGCTGCGACATGATGATATTGACCGTCTTCGCATCCGTAATTTCATGCAAAGCACTACAAATCTGTTGTTCAATTAATGATTTTGCGCCTACTTTGTTCAAAACAATTAAAACTGTTAGAGGATTCAACTGTTCTTCAAAATGGATATAACGCGCATACAACCCTTGAGCAATGGTTTTAGCCTCTTGCTCGATTGCCTTTTCAGGTAAACACAGTGCAATTAAACTTGATTCAATATACATGTGCTGCATCATTTCAATATTTGATGCATCTATGACGGTTATATTGTCTATTCGCTCGTCATGAGAGTGTTGCCCATAACGAATACTGTAACCACCAAAAGTATTCACACTATTTCTATAGAGTGAATTCCGCGTTGAAGCATAGATTTGTTTTGGTCGAGTATATCCATCCCAATGAGACAATACTTGGGCAATATAGCCACCACCTATTGCCCCAAAACCATGTATCCCCACGACATGCTGATTTAAAGTCTGAGGAAAAGAGTCAAATAGAGCAGGCATTTTTAATTTTGGTGTAAATTGATTCAAATCTTCCAGAAAATCATGCATGCTTTCGTAAAAGAAATTCGCTTTTTCGAGCATGGTTGAATTAGGTTCTTTGATATCTTGAAGTAATACCGTTAATCCACCCGCTTCAAACGCCGACATCACTCCATTTTCTGAGTCTTCAAACATTAAACATAAAGTTGGATCAATGTTCAGTTGCTCAGCAGCTTTTAAGAAAATTTCTGGGTGTGGTTTTCCATTATCAACCTCATCGCCGCATACGATAATGTCGAAAAACTTATATACATTGGCATTGATTAAATACTCTTCAGCTATTTCACGTCGACTCGAAGTTGCTACTGCCATTTTCAGATTGGACTTTCTTAAACGTTCAAGAACTTGCATGAGTCCAAATTTAATCGGCACTCCGTATTTTCTTACATGCTCAAGTTCTAGCTGATCTGCTCGCTTTCTAATTTCCGCATACGGCACTTCTTGACCATATTGCTGATTTGCCAGTTTTTCGGCACTACGAGCACTTAAACCCAAACAAGATAATAAATAGGCGTCTGTAAATTCGACACCAATGAGTTCTAATGATGCTTGCTTCAAAGTTTGAAAACGAAGTCGCTCCGTATCAAACATTGTGCCATCCATATCAAAAATGGCGGCATGGATATTATTTTCATGAAATTTAATCATTTACCCCTCTCCAAAAAAATTCAAAATTACTAGACAAGTGTAAAGAATTTGACTGAATCGAATGAGCAGAATAAATATATGAAACAAAATTGAACGTTATTTAATCAATAATTTTATCTTTATGTATTGAGTTGTTGGAAATGGGTAAATTTAATTTTCTATAAAGTAACAGAGCTAAAATTATTAGCCCTGTTTTTTAAATGATTTTTTTCAAACTTGATTGAGCGCCGCCAAGTAATCACGATGGACGTGACTCAATTCAATAATAGGATATTGTTCTAGTTCAAAAATTTTCCAAACTTCAATAAAGTCTTCTTTCAAATCAACTCCTTGATCTGCAATAGGTCTTTCTTGCCATTGCTGATCAGAAATCCACAAATAAGTCTTAGATGCTATTGGATCAATCGCTTGGATTTTTCCTTCAGTATTAATACCCTGCACATAGGCATTGTTAGGTAGAGCGGCCTCAATCATCGGTAAATTGATTTCCACAAAATGTTTCACCTGACGTAAACCATAACCTGCAAAAATGTCTTTTTGTGCTGAAGAGAGTTGCTGATACTTTTGATCAATATTGTCAATCATGGCTTGACCTAATCATTCCTGCAAAATATTTTTTAATTTGTATACAACTTAAATCCATCTATTAAAGTTATACCTTAAAAATCGTATTAAAAAAAATCAATTCGAAAAATTTAAGCTAAAGTTTAAGGGAAAATTATTTTTAAAAGCGCAGCTTTCAAAAGCTCAATCCCAACAATACATTATTTTTCAAATAATTTTATTCGCATTAAATTAACGCATTTTATTTATACCAATGGTTATTAGCTATTTTCTGGAGCATAAAACTGTAAATTTCATTCATTTTTAGAGTGGCACATTCATTGCTTAACCAGTTTGAACTTAATCTGGGGAATGCACATGATCACATTTAAAAAAACTTTGCTTGTTGTCACGATAGCAACTTTCTTAACAGCCTGTGGTGACAATGAAAGTAGCACAAATAATTCTAACACGCCGCCTCCTGTCCCGTTTAATCCTGTAGAAGCAACCATTAGTGATTTGCATAACTCGATTTTAAGCAAAGGTTCATCTTGTGTTGATGTTGTGCAAGGATATTTAAATCGTATATCAGCTTACGATCGACAAGGTCCAGAGCTCAATAGCATTATTTCTTTAAACCCAAATGCACTTAAAGAAGCAGAAGTGCTCGACCAACAATTTGCAAAAAATTCGAAACTTTCAGGACCTCTTCACTGTGTCACTGTACTCGCTAAAGACAATATTGATGCTGTAGATATGGCGAACACAGCAGGTTCTGTAGCATTAAAAGATAATTTTCCACATGATGATGCCTATATCATAAAAAATATCAAAGAAAATGGCGGAATCATTTTAGGAAAAGCCAATCTTGATGAGTTCGCTTTCGGCTTTGGTGGAAAATCAACTCTAGGTGATCAAACTAAAAATGTGTATGACTTAAGTAAAGGCCCAGGTGGTTCATCATCAGGAACTGGCGCTGCCATATCTGCAAGTTTTGCAATGGTGGGAATAGGAACTGATACGGGAGGGTCAATTCGTGTGCCTTCATCAGTACAGGGTCTTGTCGGTTTACGACCATCTTTACGTCTTTTGAGCCAAGATGGAATTATTCCACTGGCACCAACTCAAGATACTGCTGGACCAATGTGTAGACAAGCTATTGACTGTGCAAAGTTAATGGATGCAATGATCGGATTCGATAGCTCATTAAGTTCAAATCAACGCAGTGAATTTGCACGTACTTCTCCTCTTCTAAAATCAGAGTCTGCTTATCGCGAATTGATTAATCAACCGAATAGCTACGTTCCTCATGACACTGTAAGTCTTGCAGGAAAGCGTATTGGTATAGTACAAGCACTTTACCCTTCCGAAGGTTCAACCACTCAACAGAAAGAAGACTACAATCTCGTTAAAGAAGCAATGGACAACGCAATTACTAAACTTGAAGAGGCTGGAGCAACTGTAGAAATAGTTACAATAAGCGATCTAAATACAATTTTGACACGTTATTCGAGTCTTTCAAGTGCTGAATTTAAAATATCACTTACAGAGTATTTAAAGACCACAAGAAGTATTTACCAATCGTATGAAGATTTACTCGCTAGTGAACTAATGATCCGTAACTTCAGTGGCTATAATTCTGATCCAACAAGTGCTTCATATATTGAGAATTATGAGCGCAACACCATTGAAAGAAGTCCATTCGTGCGCTTACGCATGAACAGCGCTTTAAATAATGTTGAACTAGATGGTACTCGTAAAGGCGTACAATACGACGCTTTAGCCTACCCTTCTATTACTGGGTTCGCTGGTAATTTAGGAAGTAGCCCGACCACAGGTACCAATAATCGCCTAAGTCCGTTTAGTGGTTTTCCTGCATTATCTATGCCTGCTAAATCAGTCAACTCAAGTCGCAGTAGTTATCCTATGAATGTTAACATCGAGTTTATTGCTCGTGAATTTGATGAGCCGACTTTATTTGAAATCGCAGTCGCATTCCAAAAAGTGAATCCCGCACGTATGATACCTATACACACACCAGCACTATAAACAGATAACTTTATCATTCAGTACAGTATTAGGTATATTCAATATACTTAATACTGAGGATTAAGATTTTTGGGCTCTAGGGTGAGCTTTATCATAGACTTGAGCCAAACGATCAAAATCTAACTGAGTATAAATTTGTGTCGTAGATAAATTACTATGACCTAGCATTTCTTGAACTGCTCGTAAATCACCACTGTTTGAAAGCAGATGACTAGCAAAACAGTGTCGCAGTAAGTGAGGATGTAAATCCACATTTACGCCCGCTCTTTGTGCTTGCAATTTGACTCGATTTTCAATCTGTCGATTCGTCAATCGACTCCCTTTTTTGGTAATAAAAACTGGGGAATCCAATTCAATGTCTCCACACCAGATACGATGGACTTTGAGCCATTCAATTAAACTTGTTTTCGCTTTTAAACCAAAAGGAACAACCCGAGTTTTATTTCCCTTACCCGTAATTCGAAGTAATTGTCGTGTAAAATCGATATCTCGAATATTCAATCCTTGTACTTCAGCTAATCGCAAACCACTTGAATAAAGCAACTCCAAAATAGCTTTATCTCTTAACCACAAGAGATGATCTTGAGAGGATTCAGGTGCAGGTTGATCCATGATTTGCTGAATCGTTTCGACATCAACCATACCCGGCAAAGGCCTTGGCTGTCTTTTTAACTTAAAATCATGAATGGGATTATTCGATACATATTTCCCTTCCACAGCCCATTTCATGAATTGACGAATGGCTGTTAAATGACGTTGTAAGCTTGCACTATTGAGTTGATGATGTTCAACCTTATAAGCCATATATTCTCGTAAATCAGATGCTTCAACCTGATTTAATTCAATTTTCTTTTCATAACAAAAGTCAATGAAACCAGACACATCACGGAAATACGCCTCAAGCGTATGCTCAGATTGATTTTGAATCTTTCTCTCTTTCAACCACATTGACAGCAATTGCATTGCGCCATATTGCATTTGGCTTTCTCTCTATTGAATCGATGTCTAATCATCAATACTCGTGGGCATTCCAACAAATCATAAAGTAAAAAGCCCTGAATTTCAGGGCTTTTTAGTTAGGAAATAAGTTTTATTGAAAATAACGTAGATCCAAACGACCTTCATAAACCGTTGCAGTTGGACCAGTCATCCAAACCACATCTCCCTCTTTCCATTCAATCAGCAATTTACCGCCGGCAAGTTCGATTTCCACATTGCTAGACAATAAACCACGGCGCATACCTGAGACAGCAGCAGCACATGCACCTGTACCACAAGCTAATGTTTCTCCCACACCACGTTCAAAAACTCGTAATCGAGCATGTTTTTCATCAACGATCTGCATAAATCCAGCATTTACACGCTCAGGAAAACGTTCATGCGACTCCACTTGCGGGCCTATTTTAGCAACATCAGCAGTTAACACGTCTGGAACAATAGTCACTGCATGCGGATTTCCCATATTGACCACATCGATGCTGATCGTCTCATTATCCGCTAAAGCTAAATCATATAAAGCAGCTGGAGCTTCTGCTAGAAATGGGATTTGGTTCGGTAAGAACTTCGGATACCCCATGTTCACACGAACCCATCCATTCGCACCCAACTCAGGCTCGACAATCCCCGCCTTTGTTTGCACTTTGAATTTAGTTTTATTGGTTAAATGACGATCATGAACAAATTTGGCAAAACAACGAACGCCATTGCCGCATTGCTCAACTTCAGAACCATCCGCATTAAAAATGCGATATTTGAAATCAACGTTTGGATGATCTGGTGTTTCAACAACTAATAACTGATCAAAACCGATGCCAAAATTACGGTCAGCCAACCGGCGAATCATGACAGGATCTAGATAAGCACGTTGGCTGATTAAATCAACCACCATGAAGTCATTACCTAGACCATGCATTTTAGTAAATTCTAGCAACATCTATTGTCTCCTTAAGGCAATAAGGACTCACGTTCCCACAGAGACTCAATCGTTTCACGTTGACGAATTAAGTGTGCTTGATCACCGTCAACCATCACCTCTGCTGCACGACCTCGGCTGTTGTAATTTGAACTCATCACAAAACCATAAGCACCTGCACCCAAAACAGCTAAATGATCGTTCGCTTGAATCGCAAGTTCACGCTCTTTACCGAGGAAGTCACCTGTTTCACAGATCGCACCAACCACATCCCAAACTTTTTTCTCAGTTTGCGAATTTTGATTAACCTCTTGGATATCCATCCAAGCTTCGTACAAAGAAGGACGAATCAAGTCATTCATTGCTGCATCAACAATTGCAAAATTGCGATGATTGGTAGGTTTTAAAAGATCAACTTTCGTCACCAATACGCCAGCATTCGCCGAAATACTACGCCCTGGCTCCATATACACTTTAAGACCAAGTTTTTTTAATGCAGGACGTAAAGCATTTGCATATTCTTCAACTGTCGGTGGAACTTCATTTTTATAAGTCACACCAAGACCACCACCAATATCAATATGTTTGAGGTTGATCCCTAATTTTTTCAATGCTTCAATCATGTTCATGACACGATCTAGCGCATCAACAAAAGGTTGAGTTTCAGTCAATTGTGAACCAATATGACAATCAATTCCTACGATATCTAAGTGACTTAAACTTGCTGCATACTGATACGTTTCATATACCGAATCAGATGGAATACCAAATTTATTTTCTTTAAGGCCAGTCGAGATATATGGATGTGTTTTGGCATCAACATCTGGATTTACCCGAAGTGAAATTGGAGCTTTTACATTAAGTTCTGCTGCAACTTTTTGAATACGGTCAAGCTCTGCATATGATTCCACATTAAAACACGCAATACCCACTTCTAATGCTTGACGAATGTCAGCCTCAGACTTACCTAAACCAGAGAAAACAATTTTAGAAGCGTCACCACCTGCGCGTAAAACACGTGCTAATTCACCACCAGTCACGATATCAAAACCACAGCCAAGTTTCGCCAACACATTTAGAACTGCGATATTTGAGTTTGACTTCACTGCAAAACAAATTTGGTGATCGATAAAGTTAAAAGCACGATCCATATCCAAATAATGTTTTTCAAAAGTTGCTTTTGAATAAACATAAAGTGGTGTACCAAATTGCTGAGCAAGTTGATCCAATGAACATTGTTCTGCGTGCAAAACCCCTTGAATGCGAGGGAAACTCATGGATGTATCCTTTCTAAATTGCGCTGGAGAAAAAAAATAAATGAATATTAATCTTGAGTAGGTGCAGCATCTGCTTTAGGTTCAGCTTGATCCTGACTTGGGCGATCATTGTTTTTATAAATTAAATATTGTGCTCGCTTGTCATAGTTTGGATCACTGGGTAGTTGTAATGCACCAGTCTGACCACATCCAGCCAAGATTGAAACAACGGCTGCACTGATAACTCCGATCAAAATACGCATACCTACACCTATCAGTAAAATTTATAGAAGTATACCTTGATCATCTAATTCACCAAAGTATTTAACGCAACAGATTAATAACAGAAATAAAAAAACGCCAGTAATTACTGACGTTTCTTTTGACCTAAATTGCAAATCATTTATAAGTTTTTATTTTTTCTTATAAAAACCAAAATAACCAATGATCAGAATAACAAACCAAATCGGGCTCACCATCAATGCACGGCGAGTATCATCTTCTAAAGCCAATACTCCAATCATGCCAATAAAGAATATAGCAACAATCGCACATGTCACCAATCCACCTGGTAGTTTAAATTTCGATTTGGCATGAAGTTCTGGGCGTGTTTTGTAATACACCACATAACTCCAAATAATCATCAACCATACACAAATAAATAAAATGGTGGAAAGTGTTGTCGCTAAAGTAAATGCTTCCACCGTATTCGGTACGAAGTATTGCAGTGCTGCCCCTAGTAACAAACATACTGCTGAGAAATACAAGGCATTCGCTGGCACAGCTCGCTTATTCAGTCTTCCAAAAGCTTCAGGTGCTTGAGTTTCGCGCGATAAGCCAAACAGCATGCGACTGGTTGAGAATACGCCACTGTTCATCGATGACATCACTGAAGACAACACAACCAAATTCATAATAATAGCAGCGGCTGCAATACCTGCTTGACTAAACAAGTTTACAAATGGGGAAATATTCGGATCAATCGTATTCCATGGTGTAACCGACATCACCACCAGCAATGACAAAACATAGAAAATAATGATTCGAATAGGAATCGAGTTGACAGCTTTCGGCAAGTTCGTTTCAGGATCTTTAGTTTCAGCTGCGGTTGTACCCACCAGTTCTACACCCACAAAAGCAAAAATTGCGATTTGGAAGCCTGCCAAGAAACCGATTGCACCTGTTGGGAAGATCCCGCCGTTTGACCAAATATTGCTGAATGCTGCGATTTCACCTGATGTAGAAGTGAAACCTGTAAATATCATCCAAAAGCCAACGCCAATTAAAACCACAATTGCGATAATCTTGATTAAAGCAAACCAGAATTCTAATTCACCAAACAGTTTCACCGTAACAAGATTCAATCCCATGATAAATACGATTGCAGCGATGCTAATCATTACCCCTTCTTCAGGGCTAAAAGGCATCCCATTATTGAAGAACTGAAGGTAATAAATGATCGCCGATAAATCTGCAATACCGATGGTGATCCAACACAACCAGTAGGTCCAGCCAACAAAGTAACCTGCCCATGGTCCAATTAAATCCGTGGCGAAATCAATAAACGACTTATATTGCAAATTTGAAAGCAACAATTCGCCTAGTGCTCGCATCACTAAAAAAACCATGAAACCGATGATCATGTAAATTACAAGGATTGAAGGACCAGCTAGGCTAATTGTTTTCCCAGAGCCCATGAACAAACCTGTCCCAATTGCGCCTCCAATTGCAATTAACTGCAAATGTCGATTGGATAGACTTCGTTGTAATTCACCATTTTGCTGAGGCGAATTTATATTTTGATCTGACATTTTCAAATTCACCAAATATATTAATCGGCACAACTTAACTGAAAAAAATCAGATTTCAAAAAGAAAATTAGCACGATCAATATTTTCTAATTAGTTTAAAGTATTAATTCATTTTTCTTATATATCACTAGAGTGATCAATTATTCATCATAGTTATTTATCTTATTTTGAGTAAAATATTGAAAATCTTGTTGTTATATGTAAAAAATATAAGTGCAAAAAATAATCAAAAGGAATGATGTGTTTGATCGCGCAAAAGTATGGCATATCCCTTGCTTGATCATGCATGTAAAAAACAATCAGGAAAATAAGAAGGTAATTTATGCAAGAAATACAATCAATCATGGAAACACTCAGCGGCTTAGTCTGGGGACCTTATATGCTGGTGCTGATTGTTGGGACAGGTGTTTTCTTAACATTCCGTCTACTTTTTTGGCAATTCAGGATGCTTCCTTTGGCATTTAAACAAGTGTTCGGGAAACACCCAGAAAAAAAAGACTCGGGAGATATCTCACAATTTGCCTCACTCATGACCGCACTTTCAGCCACGATTGGTACAGGTAATATCGCAGGGGTAGCGACTGCTTGTGTACTGGGTGGTCCGGGTGCTGTATTCTGGATGTGGATGACTGCATTTTTCGGTATGGCAACCAAATACGGTGAAGGTGTTTTGGCGGTCAAATACCGTGTAAAAAATGAAAAAGGAGAAATGTCTGGTGGTCCAATGTACTACATTGAACGAGGACTTGGCGCGAAATGGAAGTGGCTCGCAGTCCTCTTCGCATTATTTGGTACATTAGCATCCTTTGGTATTGGTAGCTCAGTTCAATCAAACACAGTGGCACTAGCAGTAGAAAATAGTTTGGGTATAAGCACGCTCACCACTGCCATCATTATTACAATTTTCTCTGCATTGGTGATTTTAGGCGGTATTAAGTCTATTTCCAAAGCATCCTCAATTATTGTTCCAGTCATGGCTCTAGGCTATGTCATTGGCGGGCTAATTATTATTTTCAATAACCTTGAATTAGTTGTTCCTGCTTTAAAAATGATCTTTACCTATGCATTCACAGGTGAAGCGGCAGCAGGTGGTGCGATTGGTGCAGCGATTCGTTACGGTGTTGCCCGTGGTGTATTTTCAAACGAAGCTGGTATGGGCTCTGCTCCAATTGCAGCGGCAGCAGCTAAAACTGACCACCCTGCCCGTCAAGGCTTAGTTTCAATGACTGGTACTTTCATTGACACAATTGTTGTATGTTCAATCACAGGTATTGTTTTAGTCATGGGCTTCATCATGGCTGGACAAACATTTGGTGATCAAACTGGGGCTGTTCTGACCATTAGTGTTTTTGACAAATTACTACCAGGATTTGGAGGCTGGGTTGTTACGTTCGGAATCATCTTTTTTGCATATTCAACTATTTTAGGTTGGAGTTATTACGGCGAAAAATGTTGTACCTATTTACTGGGTGAAAAGTCAGTATTTATTTATCGTCTCATTTATATTGCTTCAGTATTTGTAGGCTGTGTCGTCACACTTGATTTAGTTTGGCTTTTCGCAGACACCTTCAATGGTTTAATGGCAGCACCAAACTTAATTGCCTTATTGTTACTTTCTGGAGTTATTGCGAAAGAATCTAAAGATTTTATTGAACGACGAAAATCTGGTGAGCTTTATTAAACAAATTAATAGAATCAAACCAAAAAAAGCCTCATTGATGAGGCTTTTTTTGTCTTTTCACGAAAATTTCTGATCGTTCAAATTTTGTTTTTCCTCTTGATCCTTTGCAATTTCTTCCGCAACCTCTAAGCTCAATACAAAAAATAGAACATGTTCAATTTTCATATTGCCTTGATCATCTTCAAGATAATTTTTAACCAGCTGATACTGCTTATTTTGCTCATCAAAAGGAATATCTAGATATAGATCACCCAGATAGCTATCAATTTCATCCTCACCTGACAAACCTAGACATGGCTCAAATTCAATTTCATGTTGTTCAAGCCATGTAATCACAAGATCTCGAATATTTTCTTCCTCATTCTGATCATCCGTGTAATTCTCAAAATGAATAAACAGCACATCACGCTGTATTTCACGTGCGATGGCATCAATATGTTGGGCGTACAAGCGCATATCAAATAACTCAGTCGATTCTTGATATGAGTATAAATTAATTCATGATCGCTTTAATTCAATATCTCGTTAAAGCACACGTCATGACTTGTCTTATTGTTTTTAAATTTGATCAATATTTTTTTGTTTTCGTGACCTTTACTCAGTATGCTCAGCATATAGAAATTCAAAAAACCTATATCAAGTTATGGCTAAAGCAAAAAGTGTATATCGCTGTGAACAATGTGGCGTAGATCATCCTAAATGGGCAGGTCAATGCTCAGAATGCGGAGAATGGAACAGTTTAGTTGAAGTCACCATTGCCCCTGCGATTACGCATCGTGCAAATCCAAAAATTGCAGGTGGTTATGCTGGTCAAGCAGCATCAATCACTACATTGAATCAAGTTTCAGTTTCTCACGAAACACGTTTAGCAACAGGGATTGGAGAATTTGATCGCGTTTTAGGCGGAGGGCTTGTTACTGGTTCAGTTGTACTGATCGGTGGTGACCCTGGTATTGGTAAATCAACAATTCTTTTGCAGACGGCAACCCATATGGCTGCAGCGAAAAGTTCCGCCCTATATGTCACTGGTGAGGAATCTTTATCTCAAGTTGCATTACGTGCCAATCGTTTGGATCTTCCAACTGATCAATTAAAAGTGATGGCTGAGACGTGCGTAGAGCGTATTTGCGAAGTATTAGCGCATGAACGACCTGCTGTCGCGATCTTAGACTCGATTCAAACTTTATACACTGAAACCTTACAGTCTGCGCCAGGCGGCGTTTCTCAAATTCGAGAATCTGCAGCCCTTCTGACACGTTTTGCGAAGAACAGCGGAACAGCTTTATTTATTGTGGGTCATGTGACCAAAGAAGGTGCTTTAGCTGGCCCTCGTGTTTTAGAACACATGGTCGATTGCGTACTTTATTTTGAAGGTCAATCTGATTCACGTTATCGAATGATTCGAGCTGTTAAAAATCGTTTTGGTGCAGTCAATGAACTCGGTGTTTTTGGGATGACTGATAAAGGGCTTAGAGAGGTTGCCAATCCCTCAGCCATCTTTCTTAGCCGATATGATGAAGCGATTCCTGGTTCTATCGTCATGATTAGTCGAGAAGGCACACGTCCACTCTTAGTTGAAGTGCAAGCCCTAGTAGATGACGCGCATGGTCAACCTCGCCGTGTTGCATTGGGTCTTGAGCAAAACCGTTTGAATATGCTACTCGCCGTCATGCACCGTCATGGTGGTGTTCAAACTTCTGGTCAAGACGTATATGTGAATGTTGTTGGTGGCTTAAAAATTACTGAAACAGGTTCAGATCTCGCCGTCTTATTGGCCTGTGCTTCAAGTTTGAGAGCAAAAGCACTCCCTCAGCAATTGGCTGTATTTGGCGAAGTGGGATTATCGGGAGAGATTCGTCCCGTACCTAACGGGCAGGAACGGTTGAAGGAAGCAATTAAGCACGGGTTTAAATATATTATAGTCCCTAGAGCGAATGCACCACAAAAGGATATTCCTGGTGTTCGCATTATCGCCGTTGCCCGTCTACATGAAGCTTTAACTGAAGCGATGAGCTTAGCGGATGAACATTAATTCAGCTGATCAATTTATTTAACTATACACTGTGTATGAATACTGAAAAAAATTGAGGTTTAAGTTGAAATTTAAGCCAAAAGACTGCATAAATACAGTGTGAAATTAACTTTTTAAAATAGGAATTTTAGATGGAAGTTCGACAGCGTAGTTTAGTTGCGGGTATTTTAATGGCGACACTCATGGTAGCTCCTTTTGCAGAAGCAAAACGTGCTGGTGGTGGTAAAAGCCATGGTATGAGCCGTTCTGCTGCTCCAACCCAATCATATCAGCAACCACGTCAAGCTACTCCTGCCCAACAACCTGCTGCTCCAGCGACTGCGCCACAAAAGTCTGGTCCTGGTGTGGGTGGTATGGTCGCTGCTGGTGTTGCTGGTGCTGCAATTGGTGCAGTCGCAGCAAATGCTTTAGCAGATGATGATACTGTTCCAGCGAGTCAAGCAGAAGTTGCTGCACAACCTGAGGAAGAAGGTGGTATCCCAAGTTGGGTCTGGTTGTTGATTATTGCTGCTGCTGCGTTCTTCATCTTCCGTAAATTCGGAGCAAAAAAAAAATTAGCGGCTAACAACCCTTATGCACCAAACAGTTCAGGTCCACAATCTGCACCGTTTGGTCAAACTGCTGCACCTCGCCCTTCAGTGTCTAATGACAATACCAATATTTTTGGTCAATCTGTGGGCGGTGGCACAGCTGCATCTCAAGCGCCGTTTGGTCAAGCACCACAAGCTCCTTTTGGTACAGCAACAATGTCTAGTGGAAGTCAGCTACCTGACGGAACTGAACCAGCTGCTTTCTTACGCATTGCACGCCAACGCTTCAACCATATTCAATCGATGAATACGGCAAGTAATATTGCTGAGATTCAACGTTATTTGACGCCTGATCTTTATCAATCGATGTATAACGATATTATGGGTAACCAAGATCAAGACGTAGCTGAGTTTTCAAATCTGAATGCTATGGTTGTTGATTCTGCGACTGAAAATAGTCAATACATTGTCAGCGTTCGTTTCACGGGTACGGTAAGTGAAGACTTAAATAGCCTTCCACAACCGTTTGCTGAAGTTTGGCATTTCGTTAAACCAGCAGGTTCTAGTCAAGATTGGTTGGTTGCGGGTATTCAACAGGAAAGCTAATTTTATTCTCAAAAAAGCCAGTGAACCACTGGCTTTTTTTGTTTCGCACACTGTTTAATCCTTGTTGAGTGAATTCAATTTTGCATGTGTTAAAACCCTATCTCACCGTCACTTAGGAATGCATGACCGTATTTAATTATTAAATAGCAGATTTATTCAGATTCATTCAAAGGTATGAAACAATATAGAATCTAAGAATTATAAAAAAGCCCCATATTCCTGGGGCTTTTTAATTTAAC
The DNA here is from genome assembly GCF_056779895.1 of Acinetobacter sp. ANC_7553. NCBI lineage: Bacteria > Pseudomonadati > Pseudomonadota > Gammaproteobacteria > Moraxellales > Moraxellaceae > Acinetobacter > Acinetobacter sp. ANC_7553. Next base: position 153,835 of record NZ_JBWYIV010000003.1, read on the forward strand.
GACGAGGTAATGGAATATACTGGCTATTACGATCGCTGGTTTCAGCTGGTCGTTCACCAATAACCACTTCAGTATTGATGCTCTTACCTTCACGTAAAATCTCAATTTTTGCAGAGGTATTCGGTGATTGCATTGCAACATAATTAATCAATTGTGATGGATTATTGATCTCCTGATCATTTACTTTCATGATCCGATCACCGACTTTAATCTTAGCTTTATCTGCAGGACCAGACTCATAGACGCTGCTCACAATTACACCCTTCTCACGAGGTTGTAATACATCGGGTTGCGTCGGATTCGCCAAACCAATACCTAGCCACCCTCGAATGACTCTGCCTTCTTTTAATATTGAATTCAGAACTTGCTGGCAGACTTTAGCAGGAATAGCAAAACCAATTCCTAAAGAACCACCCGATTGCGAGAAAATTGCAGTATTAATCCCAATCAAATTACCTGCAACATCAATGAGTGCTCCCCCAGAATTACCTGGATTAATAGCAGCATCGGTTTGAATAAAATCTTCATAGAAATTTATACCCAATCCCGAACGTTCTGTCGCAGATATGATCCCTTGCGTAACTGTTTGTCCCACGCCAAATGGATTACCAATTGCGAGTACAACATCTCCAACTTCATTTCCACTCAGTTTGAAAGGAAGCACTGGCAGTTTGTCCATTTCGATTTTAATGACTGCTAAATCCGTATCAGGATCTGTTCCAATTACTTTGGCTTCTGCTCGACGACCATCATACAAAGCTACAACAATCTGGTCAGCCTGTGCAATCACATGATTATTAGTCAGAATATAACCATCAGGTCGAACAATCACCCCCGAACCCAAACTATTTTCATTTGGTTCTTGTCCAAAACGTTCAGGTAATTGACCACCAAAAAATTCTCTAAAAACAGGATCATTTAAAATCGGATGATCCACTTTTTTTACAGTTTGTGTTGTAAAAATATTAACGACTGCAGGTGCTGCGACCTTTACCGCAGCATTGTATGACACTACTCCCCCAGAACGTGTCGTATCCACCAAAGGTTCTACTTTTTCAGCTGGCATTTTATATCCATCAGCTGCTATTTGAGGCTTTGGTTGATTTAGTTTTTGCCATGTGACAAAACTAATAATGACAATAATGAGTAACACCCATGGTAACCATGTAAAGGACCGGCGCACTTTAATATCCTCTGAGAATTTTAATTTATTGATGACAAAAGTATTTTATGACTGCATATTGTAATCAAAAAAAATTTATATACCTAAAATTGTGAAAATAGTTTTGTTCGGCTTTAGTTAAGATTAAAAATATGCTTTGATCTTTATATTTTCACAGACTTAAGAACATTATGGCAAAGCTAAACGACATTATCCAATGGTGTGATCAGACCCTAAAGGCCAATGAATTTAAAGATTACGCTCCCAATGGTCTGCAAATCGAAGGTAAAACAGAAGTAAAGCGAATTGTTTGTGCTGTATCGGCTTCTCAATCAGCCATTGATGCTGCAATCGAGCTGCAAGCTGATGTTTTATTGGTTCACCATGGCTATTTTTGGAAAGGTGAGCCATCTCCGATTACAGGAATGCGTGGCAAGCGAATTAAATCACTCATTCAACATGATATTTCACTATTAGCTTATCATTTACCTCTCGATAGCCACCCTAGCTTGGGAAATAATGCTGCGATAGCAGATTTACTTCATCTTGATCAAATTGAAGCACTTGATCCGAGTGAACGTCATCCCATTGGAAATATCGGCTATTTAAAAAATGCAATGACACCAGATGAGTTCAAAGCTTTTGTGTCACAACAACTTAATTATGATGCGATACATTTGATGGCTGATAAACCAAGTATTCAAAAAGTTGGATTTTGTACTGGCGGTGCTCAAGACTTTATCACTAAAGCTGCCGAACAAAATTGCGATGCTTATATTTCAGGTGAAGTTAGTGAGCGTACCTTTTATCAAGCTTTAGAATTAGATGTGCATTATTACGCATGTGGACATCATGCGACTGAACGTTATGGTGTTCAACGACTAGGTCAAGCAATTTGTGAACAATTTGGTCTTGAATATCATTACGTTGAACTCAATAATCCTATTTAAATTGATTTAACCACGCGTTTTAAATTGGAGTGAGCTTATACGTATTAATTCACGCTTTATTCTGTATTCTTATTTATAAGTAATGCGCAAAATATGGTGAGAATCTATTACAATAAGTGCACTTCGATGTAAAACCCAGCACAATGCAAGGAACTTAAAACATGACAACGATTACTTTACCAGCTCTTCCGTACGGTTACGAAGATCTTGCTCCACACATCAGCAAAGAAACTTTAGAATACCACCACGACAAACACCACAATACTTATGTTGTTAATTTAAACAACCTAATTGCAGGTACTGATCTTGAAGGTAAAACGCTTGAAGAAATCATCAAAGCTTCTGCTGGTGATGCTTCTAAAGCGGGTATCTTCAACAACGCAGCACAAGTTTGGAACCACACATTCTACTGGAACTGTATGGCTAAAAACGGTGGTGGTAAAGCGACTGGTGCTTTAGCTGCTAAAATTGACGAAGCTTTCGGTTCTTACGAAAAATTTGCTGAAGAATTTGCTGCTGCTGCTACAACTCAATTCGGTTCAGGTTGGGCTTGGTTAGTTGCTGATGAAGTAAATGGTAAACTTTCTATCATGAAAACTTCAAATGCTGATACTCCACTTGCTCATGGTAAAGTAGCTGTATTAACGATCGATGTTTGGGAACATGCTTACTACATCGACTTCCGTAACGCTCGTCCTAAGTATATTTCTACTTTCTTAGAAAGCTTAGTGAACTGGGATTACGCTAACGCGAAATATGCTGGTCAAGAAGCTGGCGTAGAAAAATAAGATTTAACCGTCTTATTAGGTTTAAAAAACCATCCTTTTAGGATGGTTTTTTTGTTATTTACATCAATTTGAGTATTAATAAATCAAACTATTCATTTCTTTACAAGAATTGGTTGACGACTAGTAATTTCAACCCTAAAATGCGCATCAGATTCTCCAATAGCTCAGTCGGTAGAGCGACGGACTGTTAATCCGCAGGTCCCTGGTTCGAGCCCAGGTTGGAGAGCCAATCTAATCTCCCATAGCTCAGTCGGTAGAGCGACGGACTGTTAATCCGCAGGTCCCTGGTTCGAGCCCAGGTGGGAGAGCCAAGATTCCAAAAACCCAAGCATAATGACTTGGGTTTTTTATGCCTAAATTTTTGATTTGCTATAGAATTATTCTAATTTTCTAAAAAAGTCTAAAAATGAATACATCTTGGCTTAAATCACTGATTTTCTGGTCTCTACTTGTTGGCAGTCTCATCTTTATATTTCAATGCACTCAGAAATCTGAACATAATAAAGTAGCCCCTACACTTATGTATGAACGTTTGTATCACTGTACTTCGGAATTATCCTCTGAGCACGCACTCCTGATCAAAAAAATTCAAAATGAGTTAAATGTGGAATCATCACAACAGACCATGATGGAACTCATGAGTTTATGTCGTAAAGCGAACCCACTGAAAAGCAAAGCAGAGTATGTCCATTTATTAAAAAAGCTATAGATCGTTTCACTTAGATTAAATTTAAATCAATTGATTCATATTTCTAATATTTTTCAATGTTAAGGCTTGACCTCTCTTCATTTGACTCATAGAATGCGTACCAGATTCTCCAATAGCTCAGTCGGTAGAGCGACGGACTGTTAATCCGCAGGTCCCTGGTTCGAGCCCAGGTTGGAGAGCCAAGATTCTAAAAACCCACTCAATCGAGTGGGTTTTTTCTTATATGTGCTTTTATTTACGAATTCCTGTGTTTCAATCCAGTCAAATTACTTTCTTAATTATTGGTGTTATTGCAACCCTTGCCCTGCTCACCATTATCTTTCAACAATTATTTAAAAAGCCACAACGCTTTTACCCAAAACGCATTATTACCGCATTTGAAAGTAAAATGTTTTTTAGATTAAAAGAGAGTTTTCCGCAATACCATGTGCTTGCTCAAGTCGCTTTTAGCGCTTTAATCACAAACCCTAGTCTAAAGATTCGAGCTAAATTTAATCGAAAAGTGACTGACTTTGTCTTACTGGATGATCAGCTTAAAGTTATCGCCATTATCGAACTCGATGATCCAAGTCATCTTGGTAAGGAACAAGAAGATGCTGAACGCGATCAAATGTTTTATGAAGCAGGATATCGAGTATTTCGCTATAACGATATCCCAAGTATTCAAAGTCTCAGAAAAGACATTCTTGCTAAAAAATAATTAATTCAAAGGCTCTGCAACAGATGAAACATTCTGCTCAAGTTGCTCTTGTTTTTCTCTAGCTTCAATTCGCGCGGCCTGTTCTGCACGTAAACGATCGTACTCAGCTTTGTTTTTTGCATCACTCTTTACTGCAAAAAAAGCGATCGCAATGATAAGCAACGGGATAAGGGGACCAAGACTTGCCAATAAAATAAATTTAGTGGTGAATTTCTTTTTTGATGAAGTCATCAACAAAACCTGTGTTATTGAGTCCGAGGCAATATAACAGAATAAAGTCATAGAAAAAACTTTAGCTTTAAGTGTCAACCAGGATGCAACACCCTAGCTGACATAGTCACGTTTAGCGCACCGGTAAATACGATTTAATAAAATCAATAACCTCTTCATTTTTCTCAACAATCGCTTGTGTATGCGATGCTCCTGCCACAATATCTAATACAACTGGAGGTTGAGTCCCCAAGCCATTTAACTGATTTACTAATTGTTGTGTTACTTGATATGGCACAGCGGTGTCATTTTCACCTTGAACCACATAAACTGGTTTCATGAGTTTTTGAGTTCCAGGCTGATTATTACTTAAAAAACTACTCACCACTGGATCATTTTCAAAGCCAACCTTTAACCCAGGATAGTCCATTACTTTTTGTGTTGAATTTGATTCCAAATAAGTCTTAATATCTGTTCTAAACTCATCAATTAATGGCATCAAGCATATGCCATTTTCACCAGTCGACCCCTCAGCTTTCTCTGCCACAGCTTGAGACCTAGCTTGGAATATCGTTGCTAATGAAAATCTAGGTTCATATGCTTTAATCCCTACACCTGTATAAGCAGCATAAGCTAATAGCTCTGAATAAATAGCGATTGCCAAATCTCTATTTTGACTTTCTATCGCTGAAATGGCATTTGGTGCGACTTGGGTAATAATGTAACCCAAACTGGATGCTGGAGCAGTCGCTACAGCCCCTTTGAAATACGGATCATTATTGGCATATTGTGCAATTCCTAATGATGCATGACCACCTTGGGATTGGCCGACAGACATCCAAGATTTATTTAATCGTGATGGATATGCTTGGTGAACTGACTTTATTGCATGAATCGCAGATTGTGCAGCACTAGATAGATGAAGATAAGGATGAATCCCTTTAACTCCCAAACCTTCATAATCAGGGGCTACAATTACATAACCTTCTTTAAGAAGACTGTTCGCTAAAATTTCAAAATTCGAATTAAGTAAATTATTGCTTGGTGCACATTCGTCTCCAACACCAGTTGTTCCATGTGCCCATACCACCACTGGCCATCCTGCTGCTGGCTGAGCAGTCTTAGGAAACATGACCATAGCTGTAGCCTCAGTTTTCTGACCCAGAACATTCGGCATTAAATAAGTCATAATTTGGATTTTGGAAGCTTGCTCTAGACTATCTTTTTGATAAGCTTTCTCAGCAACAAACACTTTTTCTTGAAAAATATTTTTATCATCATCACTATTACAAGCCGTTAAGAGTAATGCTGCCGTACAGTACATTGCGATAACTGTTTTTTTAATCACATACTTCATCATTCTCTCCCTTCATTATTATCACTCTCCATGAGTACTTTTAATTAAACATAAAAAAAGCATCCGACTAGGATGCTTAATAACTTTATTTTTACTTAATATTCAGTTTATATGAATGCAATAAAAATACCCATAAAGATCATCACCCCTACCCATCGGTTATGTCTAAATGCCCAGAAGCACCATTGCGGATCTTTATCACGTGTTTTGGTCCATTGATAGATGAAATCACCTACCACGAGCACTAATGCGATTAATCCAAAAGGGACAAGTATATGTTCAAGCCATAGTGCAGCACCAATTAAAATGACACTCATCGCCTGCAATAAACTGATAATTTTAATATCATTTTTTCCAAACAAAATAGCCGTCGACTTAACCCCAATCTTTAAATCATATTCGCGATCCGTAATTGCATATTGAGTATCATAAGCCACAGTCCAAGCCAAATTACCGAAATAAAGTAGCCAACACGTCCAATCCAAAGGCTTGCCCATTGCCGTAAATGACATCGGTATTCCCCATGAGAATGCCATCCCCAGTACCACTTGAGGTAAATGCGTATAGCGCTTCATAAATGGATAGATGAAAGCAAGTACCAGCCCAATTAAAGCACAATAAAAAGTTTCAATAGGCAGGAAAAACAATGTACAAGCACTTGCAGCAACCAGTACGATAAACACCCAAACTGCTTCTTTTGCCGAAATCACACCTGTGGCTAATGGACGATTTTTGGTTCTTTCTACGTGCGCATCCACTTTACGATCAGCAAAATCATTAATGGCACATCCCGCTGCACGCATAAATATAGTGCCACATACGATGGCAAGCAGTGTCACTAAATCAGGTATTCCACCAGCTGCAATCCACAGCGCCCATAAAGTGGGCCACAGGACTAACTCAGTACCAATTGGCTTATCGAAACGACATAAATAGTAATAAGCGCTTAAACGCTCGCGCCAGGTGATTGCTTGTGCGGTTGCCATAAAGTCTAGCTCAATGAGTTTTTATAAAACGTTCAAATGCTGGTAAAAATGTTTCTTGGACAATAAATTTACAGCCATGCCAAGTATAACAGCTCTGTCTAGTCCATCCATCCTCAAGTAAGATCACGCGACGTTGGCATTGCGGTTCTGTGCGATGGAACAGGAATCGACCTATGGGCTGATTTCCAATATGTTGAAAAAGACGTGCTTTTTTTTGAAGGCTGGTAATTGGAAAAATAGATTTCGCTTTTACCCAAGGTTCGCAATCAGAACCAAATAAATGAGTCTCTCTAACCCATGAAGTATGCTGATGTGATACACCCATCCAGCTAGCATCATTAAAGTTTAAACGTTGAAATCGCTCTTGGATTCGTTGAACTTTAAATATTCCATCAGCCAAATCTGTCAGTTGTTGGGTAAGTGAGCCTGAGGCGTACAACCATTTTTTTAACTCAGGACACATTAATTTTTCCTGATGATTAAATTGACGGCTTTCAAGCATATTTCAGACTACCATTATTTTATACACTCAAGTGTACCCAAGCTTTAGAACTAATGCACCAAACCTATGGCCTAGTTTAAGGCATCGCACTCACACATTTCATACTGCACTTCCCAAAAAATGCTATAAATATTCATTCATAAACAACTTCAGTCAACATGCTTAAATTTAGCTTGTACTTATTTATATCACTGTTATTTCTTTCCCAAGCTCATGCTCGTCAATTAGCACTGAGTTTTGATGATGGATTAAATCCAACTATTGATCCTACTGCTCCACACATTAATCAACAAATACTAGCGCATTTAAAAAAACAAAAATATTCAATCTATCATTTTCCCAAGTTACATCAAAATCGGTGACAATGCGGGTAAAGACTTAATACGTCAATGGGATAAACACGGACACATTGTTGGCAATCACAGTGCTTTTCACGAAAATTTAAATAAACCTGAAGTTTTGGCGAAAGACTACATCAAAAGCATTAAAATTAATGAATTGGTTTTTTATGATTTACAAAACTTTAGGAAAATTTTTAGATATCCCTATCTCAAAGATAGGTAATAATATTGCGAAAAGAGATCAAGTCCAAAACTGGTTAAAACAAAATCATTACCAGCATGGTGGTGTCAGTATTGATGCAAGTGACTGGTTTTATAATCAAAAATATCTAGCGTATCTAAAAGCAGGAAAAACGTCACACATTAAAAGATTGAAGCGTGCTTATATTGATCATCTTCTTGATCGAGCTGAATATTATGATTCACTCGCATTGCAAACCCTTCAACGCTCTCCTCAGCATGTATTGTTACTCCACACGAATGCGATTAATGGACAGTTTCTAGGCGAGATTATTTTAGCCTTAGAAAGCAAAGGGTGGACAATAATCAATGCAACAGATGCTTATGTTGATCCGCTATATCAGAATTTCAGCCCTAATATCCCCGCTGGGGAGAGTGTTATATGGTCTATCGCCAAAAGCCAAGATATTGAAAGTTTATGATATCCTGCTGAGGATGCACCTTATGAGCGTGAAAACTCACTCAAATATGACTTGGATGATCACAAGGAATAAATCTTATTTTTTAGGCGCAGACTCACACATTCAAGCATTGTCTGATTTTGCAATCACTTCAAATTTACCTTGTGCTGTTTTTACTAAAATAAAACCTTCGGCACTGATATAAAATTCATTTGGATAATCAAATTGTAAAGCCAAATCAGGATTTCTTAGTTCAAGAAATTGTGCCTGTTTATAGCCTTCGACGGTTCTGCCAACTTCCAAATAGGTCACTTCAGAAAAATTGAGCTTAAATCCTTTTTCGTGATCACTTGGATCATTCCAAGGAAAAAATCCCGTGTGCTTCTTACGTGGCTTTGCCATGAAATATTTCTCATATTAGACTATATTTATTTTAACTCAAAACACAAAAAAACCCGCGCAATGCGCGGGTTTTTTACAGCGAAATTCGTGAACGAATTAGAGGCTGTAGTACATATCAAATTCAACTGGGTGAGTTGTCGTATTAAGACGACGAACTTCTTCAGTTTTAAGCTCAATGTAAGCATCAAGCATTTCTTTAGTGAATACGCCACCTTTAAGAAGGTAATCGTGATCCGCTTGAAGAGCTTCTAAAGCCATGTCCAAGCTGTGTGCAACTGTAGGAATTTTTGCTTCTTCTTCAGGAGGTAGATCATACAAGTTCTTGTCTGAAGCTTCACCTGGATGAATCTTGTTTTGAATACCGTCGATACCCGCCATTAACAATGCAGCGAAACCTAAGTACGGGTTCATCATTGGATCTGGGAAACGTGCTTCAATACGTTTACCTTTCGGGCTAGAAACGTATGGAATACGGATAGAAGCCGAACGGTTACGCGCTGAGTAAGCAAGCATAATTGGCGCTTCATAATGTGGCACTAAACGCTTATACGAGTTTGTAGAAGGGTTAGTAATCGCATTCAATGAGCGTGCGTGCTTGATGATACCGCCAATGAAATACAATGCCATTTCTGAAAGGCCTGCATATTCATCACCAGCAAACAAGTTCTTGCCGTCTTTAGAAATTGACATATGAACGTGCATACCAGAACCGTTATCACCAACCATTGGTTTAGGCATAAACGTTGCAGTTTTAGCATATTGATGAGCAACGTTCCAAACAGCATATTTAAACTGTTGTACTTCGTCAGCTTTACGAACCATTGTGTTGAAGCTCACACCAATTTCTAATTGGCAAGATGCAACTTCGTGGTGATGTACTTCTACACGACCTGACCCCATGATGTCTTCAATTTTCGCACACATTTCTGCACGCATATCGTGGTGAGAATCAACTGGAGGCACTGGGAAGTAACCACCTTTAACGCGTGGACGGTGGCCTGAGTTACCTGATTCGTAAGAATTACCTGTAGACCAAGCAGCTTCTTCAGCGATTAATGTATGGCGAGCACCAGACATATCGATGTCCCATTTAACTTCGTCAAATACGAAGAATTCTGGTTCTGGACCAAAGAAAGCAGTATCACCAATACCAGTAGATTTTAAATATTCTTCTGCACGGCGAGCAATTGAACGTGGGTCACGGTCATAACCTTGACCAGTAGATGGCTCAATAACATCACAAGTCACCACTACAGTTGGCTCTGCAAAAAACGGGTCGATAAAACCTGTTTCAGCATCTGGACGTAAGATCATGTCAGACGCTTCGATACCTTTCCAACCAGCAATTGAAGAACCGTCGAACATTTTACCATCTTCAAAAGTATCTTCATCGATAGTATCTGCTGGGTAAGTAACATGTTGTTCTTTACCCTTAGTGTCCGTAAAACGGAAGTCTACCCATTTTGCGCCACTTTCTTGGATGAGTTGTAGGACCTTGTTCGCCATGCTCATTTTGCTCCGATGATTTTTTGTTGCACATTTAGTGCGTGTTAGTAGTTGGTAGTTTTAAAGCAATTACCGTACCAACTTTTAAAAGCAAAGCTAAAATCTTGAAATCCTTATCAGATTAACAGCTTTATTCACTTTGCTTTGCGACTATTATACTGTGCTTAAAACTAAATGCACCATATTCAGGCACAGTTCATCGCAATAAAAAATATTTATTTACAACCTGTATCAAAATGGTGCATCTCAGAGCATGAACGTTTAATTATTAAACTTAAAGTCAAGTTTATTCAGGGATTTAATTACCTAATTTACCAAACGATATATTTTATAAATTTTTATAAATTAGAAAAATGGATCAAATTTTCAGACACATGCGTTTAACACATTGTTTTATATATCATTAAATAAAAATTTTTAATATTTTATTTTTATTTGAAAGACAAATAATCCAACTCAATCATAACTTTATTAATACACATCGAGCCATGATGAATCTAAATTTTGTGCATCATATTAGTTCAGTAAAATTAAATATCTTCGCTAAATGATGTAAAAGTGAACGACTGCGAGACTAAATCTTATAAATTATAAATTTACTGACTGCATTTTGTTTGTTTGTTTTTAAAACAAATCTTATTCATCAAACACAATGATTAAAAAACTTATGAATAACACGTATGAGCTTTTAGATTCAGATCAATATTTCATTTATTAGCGCTCTTCACCTAGAACCATTCATTCACACATTAATTTGATTTAAGTGATCAATATTGCTGATGTATTGAACCCCAAAATTTAACCTGCGCTGATAAAAGAATCTGCTATGATAACTGCCACTTAATCGCTTTGAGTTACTAGACAAGGATGCAGTCAACACTCTGTGATGCATCTTATCAACCTGAATAACAAAGCTAAATTAAGTTAAATTATAAATTTCAAGAGGTTAAGCTTAAAATGCTTCTGATGATCGACAACTATGACTCTTTTACCTACAACATCGTCCAATATTTTGGCGAGTTAAATCAGGAAGTAAAAGTGGTCCGTAATGATGCCGTGACTTTGGAGGATATTGAGCGATGGCAACCAAAATATCTCGTCATTGGACCTGGTCCCTGCTCTCCCTCTGAGGCAGGTATTTCAATCCCAGCGATTCAACACTTTTCAGGCAAGATTCCACTGCTTGGGGTGTGCTTAGGTCACCAAAGTATCGGGCAAGCATTTGGTGGAGATATTGTTCGTGCAAAAAAAGTCATGCACGGGCGTTTATCTGACATGTACCACTCTGATCAAGGGATCTTTAGCAATCTACCCTCTCCATTCTCAGCGACTCGCTATCATTCTTTAGTCATTGATCAAGCGACTTTGCCTGAATGTTTAGAGGTGACGTGTTGGACCAATGAAGAAGATGGTTCTATGGAAGAAATTATGGGTGTGAAACATAAAACCCTTCCCGTTGAAGGTGTTCAGTTCCATCCAGAATCGATACTCAGCCAACATGGCCACAAAATTTTCCAAAACTTCTTAGAAATTTATGCGTAAGAGCAAGACATGAATATTCAACAAGCATTAAACAACATTACGAAAAATATTGGATTAACACAGCCTCAAATGGAAGCTGTTATGCGCACCATTATGGATGGTGAAGCGACTGATGCACAAATCGGTGCATTAATGATGGGGTTGCGTTTAAAAGGCGAAAGTATTGACGAAATTACTGCTGCTGCACGTGTGATGCGTGAATATGCGATCAAGATTGATGTCAGTGATCTTCCATACTTAGTCGATATTGTTGGCACGGGTGGTGATGGACAAAACCTGTTTAATGTATCAACTGCATCAAGTTTTGTGATTGCAGCGGCAGGTGCAACGATTGCCAAACACGGTGGCCGAGGTGTGTCATCAAAATCAGGCTCGTCAGATCTATTAGAGCAAGCTGGTATTAATCTCGACCTAAATATGGCACAGACTGAACGCTGTATCCGCGATTTGGGTGTGGGTTTTCTCTTTGCTCCAAACCATCATAAAGCAATGAAGTATGCAGCAGGTCCTCGTAAAGAATTGGGCTTCAGAAGCATTTTCAACTTACTTGGCCCGCTTACGAATCCGGCTGGTGTAAAGCGCTTTGTAATTGGCGTGTTCTCAACAGAATTATGTCGACCTATTGCTGAAGTTCTTAAGCAACTTGGTGCTGAGCACGTCATGGTTGTTCACTCTAAAGATGGGCTAGATGAAATCAGTCTTGCTTCATCCACCTATGTTGCTGAGTTAAAAAATGGTGAAATTACTGAATGGGAAATCCTCCCTGAGGATGTAGAGATTGAGTCTCAAACATTGACGCATTTATCTGTTGATAGCTCTGCTGAAAGTTTGGCACTGATCAAAGATGCACTAGGTAAGAAAAAATCACCGAAAGGTGAAAAAGCGGCCAGTATGATTGCATTAAATGCTGGTGCTGGTATTTATGTCTCAGGTTTAACTTCGAGTTATAAACAAGGTGTGGCATTAGCACATGACATCATTTATGGTGGTCAGGCACTTGAAAAGATGGATGTGCTTTCTGAATTCACAAAAACAATAAAACATTATGAAGCTTAATTAAGTCAGGACATTCTTATGTTAGATATCGCGAATACTATTCTTGGCAAAATTGTTGACCGTAAACAAGAAGAGTTTGCTGCACGATTAAAACAACGTAGTTATAAGGACGTCGAAGAACTCGCTCAAGCCGCTAGCCCTGTTCGCGGTTTTGCTCAAGCACTACAGCACAAACGTCCTGCTGTCATTGCTGAAATCAAAAAAGCATCTCCATCTAAAGGCATTATTCGAGAAAACTTCAATCCTGCTGAAATAGTTGAACAGTATCAATCAGCAGGTGCGGCATGTTTATCAGTACTTACAGATATTGATTTCTTCCAAGGTGCCGATGAGAACATTCATATTGCTCGTTCTCACTGTGATTTGCCTGCACTAAGAAAAGATTTCTTAATCGATCCTTATGGTGTGATTGAAGCTCGCGCATTGCATGCAGACTGTATCCTTCTCATTGTTGCATGTCTTTCAGATCAACAACTTGAGGAAATGTCGAAAACTGCATTTGAACATCATTTAGATGTACTGGTTGAAGTGCATGATGAATATGAACTAGAACGTGCTCTCAAATTATCAGATCGTTGTTTATTAGGCGTTAATAATCGTAATTTAAAAACTTTCGATGTTGATTTGAACACATCAATTCGTCTAAAAAAACAACTTGCACCATCTCGTTTATTAGTGACGGAAAGCGGCATTGCAACCTCAGCGGATGTCACCATGATGCAAGAAAATGACATTCACACTTTCCTTGTGGGTGAAAGTTTTATGAAACAGCCTCGTCCTGATCATGCCTTTACCGCATTGTTTGGCGAACCTCAGAATATTTGACTCTAATATTCTGCGGTAAATTGTTCGACTAAAAATAATTCAATCTCATAAGAATGGATTTCCGAATCCATTCTTGCCTCCATTAATGCCAACAACAATATCTAGAACAAATTCAAAATAAATTAGATTAATAATCAATCTCTTTTTTTTGCTTTATCCCTTAAGTTATCTCCAATTCATCCAACACCTTAAAATCAACTTAAATACTTCTCACTACAAAGTTGAGGGATTTTCGGATTATAATCTCATTCATTCCTCTTCCACTTTAAAGTCACAAGCACGTTATGAGTAAACATGATTCTTCTTTATCAAAAGATCAATTTAATTTACTGAAACAGTTTAAGAAACAAATCAGTAATCCTGCTCCTCGTGTTGAAGCTCCTAAACCTATTGAAAAGACGGTTGAACAAGAGCATGAGGAAGATTTAGAACTCTTTCGTCAGCAGATGCAAGGCGTTCAAAAAATTGATCATGGCAATATTGCAAAAATTGAGAAACCAGTAAAAAAGAAATTGGATGCTCAAACCTTAGCAAAACGTGCTGCTGCTGAAGGTCCAATGCATACTGATGAAACAGTGATGTCTGATACTCAAGCCATGCTCAATCCAGTTGGCAGTCAGGCTAGTCTGAGTTATCGAATTGCGACCTTACAACATAAAGTATTTGAAGATCTGAAAGCTGGAAATTTACGTTGGTTTGAAGCAGTTGATTTGCATGGCTGTACCGTAGAAGAAGCACGTTCAGCTGTATTGCAAATTATTCAGATGGCGAAAGAGCAAAATCAAAACGTCATTAAAATTGTTCATGGTAAAGGCCCTGAAGCTGTTTTAAAAACCTATGTTAATAGTTGGCTCAGACAACATCGTGATGTTTTAGCTTTTGTCAGTGCGCCTGAAAAACAAGGTGGCACTGGCGCGGTCTTAGTTCTGCTTAAACGTGCAGAAAAGAATCCAAAATTTACTCAATAATCGGAATTTTTTCTGAATATACGGCATTGTAATCGTTTTCTGATACAATGCCGTCCTTGTTCAACATCTGTGTAAGTGAACACGTCTTATGTCTATGCAGCAATCCTACGCCAACATTTTAACTGCCGTTGGCGAAGATCTTACTCGTCCTGGTCTTAAAGATACACCAATGCGTGCTGCTAAAGCTTTTTCGTATTTGACGTCAGGTTATAGCCAAACGCTTGAAGAAGTGACCAACAATGCGGTCTTCCCTTCAGACAACCGTGAAATGGTTTTGGTCAAGAACATCGAATTCTATTCGCTTTGTGAACATCATTTACTGCCATTCTATGGACGTGTGCATATTGCCTACTTACCAGAAGGTCAAGTTTTAGGTTTATCTAAATTTGCACGTATTACTGAAATGTTTGCCCGTCGTCTACAGATTCAAGAAAATCTAACTCAACAGATTGCTGAAGCTGTGGCTCAAGTGACTGGTGCTAGAGGCGTAGCTGTTGTCATTGATTCAGCACATATGTGTATGATGATGCGTGGTGTAGGCAAACAAGAGTCAACCACTCGTACAGTATCATTTGTTGGTGACTTTAAAACTAACAAAGATGAACGTCGCGAGTTTCTGAGCGCTGTTCCAGAAAGTTATTAATTCATAAAACCTCAACCTTGTTGAGGTTTTTTTTAGACCGTATTCCAAGGCTCAATTTCTTAAGGTGAATATATGACATCTCTTCATGTTGCAGGTCAAGGTCAACAACACGCAGAAAAGTCAGTCGACTTCCCGCGTCCTGATCGTCTCGTCCAAGGCAATCCCGAACGTCACACTTACAGTCTTTATGAACACGAGCATATGGAATGTGGGATTTGGGAATGTGAAGTTGGTGCTTGGAATATTCAATTTGCCGACAATAAACAAGAATTCTTTCAAATTATAGAAGGAAAAGTTCGCATCCACACTCAAAGTAAAAATCACTTTATCGAAGTTTCGGCAGGTCAAGCAGGTGTAATACCACCAGGATTCATTGGAACATTCGAAGTCGTTGAGAAAGTGAAAAAGTACTATGTGAATGTAATCGTTTAAAAACAAGCTTCACCTTTCAACACAGTACTTCCTAGTACTGTGTATTTACCAATAGCGTGTAAATCCTAAACTGGTTTGATGCCAATCATGCTGTTCTTGTAATTGATAATTCCAGTGAATAGAGATAGCACTTTGCGAGTTAAGTGCATACTGAACTGAGGATCGTAGTCCGAGCTGCCAAGCCTGCTGATCTTCCCAAAAAGGGATTTCAATTTGCACTAAGCTATTCACTCGATCTGACCATAAACTTTGGCAACCTACAGTTGGCCCTAGCCCCAATCTCCAGCCCTTTTCTAAAATTTTTCCAGCTTGAATATGATTCTGCATCTGCGCATAACACAGGTGTTCACGATCTGCATCTGCCCAACTATATCCAAACTGTGTTGATAGATTCAAAACACCATGTTGCTCGGTATCACTGAAATTTCCAGAATCATCAATTGAGATTTGCTTCCAACCGAATCCAAATCCCCAGCTCAACGGCGTCTTAAAAGGCGTAATTGGATTATAAGAATTCACTTCTAAAAGATCCAAATCAGCCAACTTGAGTTGATCATTCCGAAGCTCAAGACTTCCCTCAAGAAATTTCAACTGTGTTCCAAGTCGGTATCCCCCCTGAGGATCAGATAAATCATGATAAGCTTGTCGATGGTTGATTTGCACAAACGTATCGTCCTGCACTTGTCCAAATTCAATCGATGTTTTTCGAGCATGATGCCCATCAACAGGGTCAATTCGTGGTCTTGCCACTTCAGTACGTTGTTTTTCAACAGGGAGTTGGCTTCTTAAACTCAAAATTTGTCGTATTTTAGGTTGCGCAATACTCGCTTCGATTTTTTGAGAAATAAGCTGTAGATACAAATGATCATATGCCATCTCAAGAATACGCGCCTGATCCTTGGCCGTAAATTGAGCTAAAAATTCACGCATTTGTGCTGGTTGCACCAGCGTTAATTGATGTGCCGAATGTGCTAAGTCATTACCATGTTGTTTGGCTTGATGAAGTAACTGCGTTTCAAGTGCTGGGCGATAAACAGTATCTTTAATGAGGCCTTGCTGCTGCACCGCTTTGATGGTTTCGACTGGAATTGCAGTATGACTAAACTGTACTTGTAGATTGGCATCGGGTTTTACCAAATCAATGAGTCCCAATAAGCGGTAGGCACAATTATCACTTATAAAATAATAGGGAAATTGGACATGCTTTAACTCCCAGATATGTTGTACTAAACGTGTTGTTTCTTCTGGGTTTAATGCTAATTCGTATTCCCACAAATCACGGCTTTCGAAATCACCATACTCTTTTACTTTTCGATAGTAGGGCATTAACGAGTATTCACCTGGATATTGACCCGTTAAACCTTTCCAAGCAAAAGAAAAACTATCACTATTTTCGACCGTCGCGGCGTAGTTGACTGCATAAGAAATAAGATTAAGCTCTTTTTGATCTTTAGGATCAAGACGTAGCAAGGTATGACCAAACATCGAACTTGGATTTCCCATGAAATCTGTCGCATAAATCAACGTTGCTTGATACGGTTTGATCTGTCCAATCCATTCCTCTAGAGCAGGACAATCTGCTTTAGGAAGCTCTTCCTGTTTTATTTTCAGTTGTTCTATTAACCATGCAGAGCGAGCTGGGAAACGACATAAAATGGATTGATCTTGTCCTCGATCTATAAATAATTCACGAATATTTGCATTCAGCTCCTCTTCTAAATTATCTGCACCATTTGCACTAAAAAAAAATCCTGAATAGCTGACTTCACTCTTCGCTTGATGTGCATACATTAATCTTTGCCAAGTTTTATTTTTATCAAGCTGATGGTGTTGTGCTTGAGCAATATATTGTTCAACTGGAGAAGTATATGCATGTGTCAGAAAGCTACTGACAATCAAGGCAGAAAAAAAAGCAAATTTCATAAAATGAACTTAATAATGATGAAACAAAAAAACCCTGCCATAAGACAGGGTTTTCGCAATTAAACGTAAGCTTTTAATACTTCGTCTTGAGACATAACAGTTTGAAGAGATGCAAGGACTTGGAATGCATCTTGATTGTCCGCTGAATAAATTTCAGAGAAATTTTCTTTTGATACTGCAAAGAAACGTGCTTTATCTTCAGATTTAATATTCAGAAGCTCTGCAAGGACGTTAAGACTTTCCCCCTCACCTACCGCCATATCACGTGCAAGAGCTTCGGCATTTTCATTTGTAAATGTTACTGCTTGTGCTGTTACTGTACCTGTACCACTACAGCCTAACGTCCCGAAAGTAATACCGAATAATTGGTTAGCAAATAAACCGTTGGTCGTACCTGCTAAGATTTTTGCAACTTTACCAGACTGACCTGCCCAAACTTGTGAACCGATACCACAACCCACATCACGGTCAGCAAATGCAGCTGTTGATCCTACTGCCAATACCGCAGCTAAAGCTAATTTTTTATACATAACATCACTCCAAACTTGATGTGCTCAAGTGTTCTTTATTGTTCCAATTTTGTTCTTTTACGAACTTCTTTAACATAGCGATATCAAGCCAAGAACGCAAAACAAATCTTACCAATGCCATCAAGTATCGAGTTTTTTTGATGAATTAACTTATTCGCCCTTCAATCGCCACAAACCCTGTGAATTCCGTTCACCTAAGATTTTTAAAACCAATACTAAACTCAGCATTAATAGGAGATACCAAGAACCAAGTTTCCCCCATCCCACCATATGCCACTGTTCCACTTGCGTTGGATACAACCAAATTTGATAAAAAGTACTGATATTTTCAGCAATCCAAATAATAAATGCCAGCAACAATAGTACAGGAAGCATTGGCAAGGTCATTTCATGATATTTAAGCTTGAACGTTATTTTAGTTTTCCAAAATATCAACACGCTCCATGCAAACAGTAAATATCGTATATCTGGGATAAAGAACTTCGTCATAAAGTTTAAATAGGACAAGATCGCTAAACTCAGCATATTAAAAAAAATAGGTAAGTTCTCAATTTCTACACGATAAAACCTGAGTGAACGAGCAAAAAAACTGCCCACGGCAGAATACATAAATCCCGCAAAAAGTGGCACGGTCATAATCTTAAATACCGCAGGTTGCGGATATTGCCATGATGCAATCTGTGGATGTGTCAGGAAAATCTCCATGACCATTGCCACCATATGAAAAATTGCAATAACTTTGGCTTCAGCCCAAGACTCTAACTTTAAAAGCAGTAAACAGACCTGAATAACCACTGCATAAATCAAGAGGTAGTCGTATCGGTACAATCCATAATATTCTTGATACCCCATCGAAGCCGTCAAAGCAAAGGCAAGCAGTAATAAAATACCAAATAAGGCAGCGGATGCTGCCTTATAATGAAACTCAAACAATGATTTTAAAAAGCTCACACATTCATCCTAAATGTTTAGCCTAAATATTTTGCGCTGTACTCATGTACCGTATCAATGAAAACTTTAGGATTCGCAGGATCTACCCATTGGGTGATACCGTGTCCAAGGTTTGCAACATAACCCGTTTTTTCACCAGCAGCATATGCATCATCGAGCATTAGTTTTACTGACTTTTCGATACTCGCAGGAGAGCCATATAATGTTGCAGGGTCTAAATTACCTTGTAGGGCAGCGCGACCAGCAACAGTTTGACGTGCAACATTTAAAGGGGTTGTCCAATCCAGTCCAAACGCATCTGCGCCAGTTGCGATCATAGGTTCTAACCATTGACCACCACCTTTGGTAAATAAAATTACTGGTACTTTGCGGCCTTCATTTTCACGCTTTAAACCCTTCACGATTTTGTGCATATAATTGAGTGAAAATTCTTGATATTCTCGATGTGCAAGTGCACCACCCCAACTGTCAAAAATTTGAATCGCCTGCGCACCTGCCTCAATCTGTGCGTTCAAATAATCTATGACTGAATCAGCCAAATGATCTAACAAGGCATGTAAAACTTCAGGTTGTGCATACATCATTTGCTTGGTGTAACGGAAATCTTTACTCGACCCACCCTCGATCATATAAGTCGCGAGTGTCCATGGACTCCCAGAAAACCCGATTAGCGGTACCTGGCCACCTAATGCTGATCGGATTGTCGACACTGCATTCATGACATAGTCTAAGTCCGATTTAGCATCAATTTTTGGTAATTGGGCTACATCCTGCTCAGTACGGACTGTTTTCTTAAATTTTGGTCCTTCCCCAGCTTCAAAATAAAGTCCTAAGCCCAAAGCATCAGGAACAGTCAAAATATCTGAAAATAAAATGGCTGCATCTAAGTCATAGCGACGAAGCGGCTGTAAAGTCACTTCACAAGCAAAGTCATTATTTTTGCATAAAGAAAGAAAATCTCCCGCAGTTGCGCGTGTCGCACGATATTCAGGTAAATATCGACCAGCCTGACGCATCATCCAAACTGGCGTGCAGTCCACAGGTTCACGTAATAAGGCACGCAGAAAACGATCATTTTTTAAGGTCGTCATTTACTTTCTCGATGCAAAATTGAAATTCCATTCATCATACCAAAAAGCTGCACTTTAAAGTATTTAGTTAGAATGAAAATAAAGATTGAGACTATCGGAATTTATTTGATTTAAACAAAACAAATACTGCATATCCGTGTTTTTTCTGCAATACTTTATCCGTGTTTTTATAAATCAATATGAATAATTCTTAAGGTTGAATTACATGTTCGTTCGCTCAATTCTTGCTTTGAGTTTAAGTTGTATTATGTCTGGAACTGCATTGGCTGCTTCTGGTACTGCTGAACAACCGCTTTCTCCAATTACAAAAACGAGTTTAGATACTATTCAAGATCCAATTGATCCTCTCGCGGTAGAATCTAGCTCTGAAGCCCAAATTAGCCAGCAAGAGCAAAATGATCTAAATCAAGCTGCAGATACGCTTCAAAACCTAGAAAGAACTGAGGATAGCACTGCGGACATTGGCAGTGCACCTGCATCTTCAGCAGTGACAAATTCAGCTCCATCTACATCAGCACCTGCTACAGCAAATTCATGGACGCTAGACAGTCTGAATAATGCTGAATGGTATGAAAATATTGGCAAAGGTCAATTCCCTGTATATGCCCGTGCACATGTAATGTTAAATAATTCACATGCTTCACCAGGTGCTATTGACGGTACAAGTGGAAAAAATACACTTAAAGCAATTGCTTCATTCCAGCAAATGAATGGTTTAAAGGCTACAGGTGTTTTGACGAAAGAAACTTGGGATGCTCTAGTTGCACGCCAAGCTGGTAAACCTGCTTATGTTGAATATACGATTACCGAAGCAGACCTAAAAGGTCCTTATGCAGCCTCAATTCCTCATGACTATGCTTTACAAGCGAAAATGAAAGGTCTGTATTACACTCGTGTAAGTGAAATGCTGGCTGAAAAATTCCATATGGATGAAGAGTTTCTCAAGAAACTAAATCCTAAAGCGACATTTAAGAAAGCGGGTGAAAAGCTTATTGTGACCAACATTCGCAATGAACTTCCAGAAAATATTCATTTAATCGTGGCTCATAAAGGCGCTAAACAACTTTATTTGTTTAACCAACAAAACCAAATGGTTGGCTCATTCCCAGCAACCATCGGTAGTGCTGACACTCCTTCTCCGACTGGAACATACAAAATTACTGGTGTAGCGAAAAACCCTTGGTATAGCTATTCACCAAGTAACTTTGTACAAGGTAAAAATTTGAAGCCACTTTCATTACCACCTGGTCCTAATGGTCCTGTAGGTAATATCTGGATCGGTTTAAGCAAAAAATCGTTCGGTATTCACGGTACACCTAATCCATCAAGCATTTCAAAGACAGCTTCACACGGTTGTATCCGCTTAACCAACTGGGATGCGAATGATCTGGGTAACAAAGTTCGTTCTGGCGTTACAGTAAAATTCTTAGAATAATCTAATTTTAAAAAGCCTGCTTCAAGCAGGCTTTTTTATCCTTTTTATGTTTCAAAATTAGAACGATACGTTGTCCTAACCTACTATCTTATTCATTTTAAACTATTAAAATAACATCATCTTTAAGAATAATGAAAGGAGCATCATCATGAATGCTTATTTACATCGCAGTGAATCACGTGGTCATGTAAAAATGGGTTGGTTAGAATCCAAACACAGCTTCTCATTTGGGAACTGGTATGACCCTAACCACATGGGCATCAGTGCTCTCCGTGTCATTAATGATGATCTCATTGCTGGTCATCAAGGTTTCGGTACACATCCACACGACAATATGGAAATTCTCACCTGTGTATTACAGGGAGCGATTACACATAAAGATAGTATGGGTAACCACGGTGATATCAAAGCTGGTGAATGGCAACTGATGAGTGCAGGTACAGGCATTCAACACAGTGAAATAAACCAAGGTGATGAAACAGTTCATTTACTGCAAATCTGGATTATTCCAAATCAGCGCGATGCAGAGCCGAATTACCAACAAATTCAACTCGATCCTGCTGAACAACCAAACCAATGGCATCTGATTTGTGGACCGACAGAACAAGCACCCATGCATATTCGCCAAAATGCGGAGGTTAAAACAGCTGTTTTGGAGAAAGGTCATTCACTTGAAGTTGTTGCAACACAACATGTCAGCTATCTACATGTGATTAGTGGTTCAATTCAAGTCGCTGAACACATTGTGAATGCTGGAGATGCTATTGCATTTATTGATCCAGCGCAGATTAAAGCATCGGAAGATGCTCGTGTGATTTGGTTCGATCTTCCAGAAAAAGTGGCTTAAACGCTGTAGAAAAACCACCTTAGGGTGGTTTTTTTATAATATGCTCAAAAAATTAAATAAAACAGTAAATATCTGTCTTAGTATCGCACCAACATGAAGAAAATAAAAAAGCCACTAATAATTAGTGGCTTTTTAAAAATTTGGCGGAAGCGGTGAGATTCGAACTCACGGAGGACTCACACCCTCGTCGGTTTTCAAGACCGGTGCATTAAACCGCTCTGCCACGCTTCCAATGGCGGCTATCATATAAATATTTTTTAAAATTGGCAAACACTTTTCTAAGAAATTTTGCTCGCCTGCCTATTTTTAAATCAAAAAGCACTATTTTGCTGAATTTTCGAGCTTTTCATAGCGAATTGAATTAATAAACCATGTTTTTTTCCCCAAGGGGGTATGTACTTCAAATTCATCATCTACTTCCTTACCTAACATTGCACGTGCCATAGGTGAATCTATTGAAATATGTTGAGGATGATGATCATAAATTTCATCTACACCGACAATCCGAATCGTCTTTAATTGTCCTTCCTCGTTCTCGATGTCTACCCAAGCGCCAAAATATACTTTGCCCTCTTGTTCAGGAGAAAAATCAATAATTCGCAACTCTTCAAGTCGTTTACCGAGGTAACGAACACGACGGTCTATTTTTCGTAAAATTTGTTTATTGTATTGATAATCTGCGTTTTCAGAACGATCACCTAAACTGGCAGCCCAATTCACTTTTTTGGTGATTTCAGGTCGTTCCTCATGCCATAAATACTGTAGTTCTGCGACCAATTTGTCATGCCCACTTCGGGTAATTAAATTCGATTTCATAGGCGATAAAATGAGTATTTTGCTTACGTTATAGCGACACATTGCAACATTTTATACCGCATTTCTACATGGAAAAATTTTATAAAGTTTTTTCTTTTTATTTATCAATATCTTAAAACCATGTTTTTTATTTTTTTTTGTACAAAATTTGACATGAGTAAAATTGACCATTAATATGCGCCCATGTTTTATCTTGATTACTTTTTGTACGAAGATCTTTTCTTCAATATTTTATCCACCCACACATGTCATTTTGAATGACGTTCATGACGCCCACCCTAATTGAATTTATCAACTTTAAATAAAAGTTTAAGGCGGTACTGCTTTTGCTTTTTTTGGGCATAAATTACTTGTAGCGGAGACAACATGCGCAGTAGTTCAAACACTGGATCGAGGCTTTGCCTTAATTCACTAACTTCTTCTCTCTCGTTTAAAGCGATGGTCCTCGCTACAGCATTTATCCCATTTCATGCATTAAATGCAACAAAGACCGACAACCAATACAACTCCATTGTAAATTCGAACAAGCTTACAGTGGTGGCCGTGTCAAATCCCACCGTGGTTTTTAAAGACGGTAACTTCAAACATGGCTTTGGCTATGACTTGGTGAGCAGTTACGCTCAAAACTTAAATGTAAAACTCGATTTTAAAACGGTTCAAAGTAATGAAGCCGCTTTGAAAATGGTGCAGCAAGGTAAAGCTCATTTCGCGGTGACCACAGCATCGATCATGACCATTGAGCAAAAGAATCTTTCAGGTTTTTCCGCATCATGTGGTGACCTTGAAAGCTTACGCAAAAATGGGCTTAATCCAGAAATCAATTGGGTTTTTAAAAATGCTGCTGATCCTTTAACAGATACTGCCAGCGGTTTTGTTTGTCAAAGCAAGCAAAATGGTGCTATCCGTCAAATGGCATCTTTCTACAACCGCAACGTGGTTAAACAAGATGATTGGGATACTATTCAGCGCAATCTGAAAACACGTATGCCAATTTATAAAGCTAGCTTTAAAAAGTCAGCCCAAACATACGACTTAGATTGGCACTTCCTCGCTGCGATAGGTTATCAAGAGTCTTTCTTAAAACCGAATTCTGTGTCTCCCACAGGTGTGCGTGGCATCATGATGCTCACCAACAACACAGCAAAAGCAATGGGTGTGTCGAATCGTGTTGATCCTGCTCAAAGTATTGCAGGTGGTGCGAAGTATTTTGATCTGATGATGTCGAAATATGATTATATTCCTAAACATGATCGTTATTGGTATGCCCTCGTGGCTTACAATATGGGGCCAGGTGCCACAGATGCGATTATGAAGCGCCTAAAAGCCCAAGGAAAAAATCCGAATGATTGGATACAGGTATATGATTTTCTTTACCGTAATCAATCGCACAATACACGTTATAAGCAAGCGATCCAATACGTCACTCGTATTCGTGCTTATTTAGAACATATTAAAACGACACCAAGTTTGGTGAGTATTTAACAAAAAAAAGCTTACCTAAAGGTAAGCTTTTTTTTGTTTAAAAAGTCTTAAGTCGTTTGCTCTAAAACTTTTTTGAACAAATCTTTTTGTTCTTGGCTTGGCTTCGCTGTTTGTAAAGCCATCAATTGAGACATATCGCCTTGAACTTTGATTTTACCAGTCATAAATGCTTGCATAGCAGCAGCCATGTCAAACTCTAAGAATACTTTGCGTAAAGTATCCGCATCTAAGTTTAAAGTTGTTTTAGCATTCGCAGAAGCGCCTTTTTGGATCTTACCGCTATCAAGCGCTAATTCAGTCGTTCCTTCGCTACCTGTTACTACAAGATTCAATGCTAGATTTGCTAATGATGGTGGTAAGTTCAAATCACCAGCTTCAGCTGTAAGTTTCTCAACGTTTGCAAACCAATCATCAGTTAAAAATGCAGGCATGTTCTTTCCTCGATGTATTTATTCAATTTATTGCGTTACCTATCCAAGATAACAACATGTAGAAGCTTTACGCTTGAGAGAGTTATAGCATGATATTTTCCAAATGCGATACGTTTTTTTGTACTCTGCGTTCGATT
The DNA here is from genome assembly GCF_056779895.1 of Acinetobacter sp. ANC_7553. Lineage (NCBI taxonomy): Bacteria > Pseudomonadati > Pseudomonadota > Gammaproteobacteria > Moraxellales > Moraxellaceae > Acinetobacter > Acinetobacter sp. ANC_7553. The sequence continues at coordinate 179,198 of NZ_JBWYIV010000003.1, forward strand.
TTTTTTGTAAATAAAACTAATCGTCTAAATATCATCAAAGCTTTATTTTTTCACAAGTTTGTCAATGATTTTTTGTATCGGTACTACGACCTAAAGTGACAAAAAACATCATTTTGTAAATCGACTCAACGCCTTCATTAAATTGTAAAAATCTAAGAAATAAAAAAAAGCACTTCGAAAAGTGCTTTTTAAATTAAGACGAATTACTCAGCAGCAAAACCGAGATTGACCATGCTAATACGCTTATTTGGTGTGTCCCCTTCGGCTGTTGAGCAAGTCACATCAAAATCAACTTCACGTTGTCCATCTAAGGCTTCAAAATCGAAAAGATCTCGGTCGGCCAATTGCGATGGCGAGACATTCTGTAACGCGCCAAAAATGCTGTGTAAACGTTTTGGATGAGCTTTATCCCATTCACGCAACATATCATTGATGATTGCACGCTGTAAGTTTTCCTGCGAACCACACAAGTTACATGGAATAATTGGGAATTTGCGCATTTCAGCGTATTTGATGATGTCTTTCTCTTCAACATACGCCAAAGGACGAATCAAAATATTCTTTTTATCCGATGAAAGTAGTTTTGGTGGCATCGCCTTTAAACTACCGCCATGGAATAGGTTCAAGAAGAACGTTGCCATAATATCATCACGATGATGACCTAAAGCAACTTTGGTCGCGCCAATTTCTTGAGCAAAACCATATAAAGAACCACGGCGCAAGCGTGAGCACACTGCACAATAGGTTTTACCTTCAGGTGTAAGCTTTTTGGTAATGCTATATGTATCTTTTTCTAAGATGTAGTACGGAATGTTATTTTCTTCTAAATAACGGGGTAATACATCCTCAGGGAACCCTGGTTGTTTCTGATCAAGATTCACAGCCACAACATCAAAATTGATTGGTGCTATGCGTTTAAACTGCAGGAGAATGTCCAGCATGGTATAGCTATCTTTACCACCTGAAATACATACCATGACCTTATCGCCATCCTCAATCATTTTGTAGTCACGGATTGCATGACCTACTTGACGACGAAGTTTTTTTAATAAACGATAATATGCAGAACTTGTAGGTGGCTCTGGCTTAAAATTAAATCCTTGGTTGGATTCAACTGGCGAGTACATAGACGACATTAACCATAAAAAAAAATACTGCGCAATTTTAGCCGATTCAGTGCTTAATCGCATCTAAAGAATCTGTTTTTTACATCTAATTTTTATTTTTTCATAACACTGTCTTATTCACACATCTAAAATGGACGCTTGGGTTCATTTTTTAGTCGAATTGCTTATCTTTTGGACTTTTCCACAGTTTTCCACAAAACCTGTGGATAAAATTGTGGACTTTTTAGGGGTTGACAAAGTTTTGGCAAGATAAGATGGTGCTTTCCCTTAGATTGATCATTTTTTAACCACTATTCTATATCCTTAAAATTCAATGACTTATATGTGTCAAGCAGTTGTTTATAAATAAAAATAAATAATTTTTTTGGATATTAAGCCAACAATTAAGACTTGATTTTTTTACAACGAATTGTTAAAAAACATTACATAGTTGAGAGACATCTCCATTGCAGAAAATCACCCACATATCATTTAGGGACAAAAATAGTGTTCGAATGATGAAAACTACAAATAAAATAAAAGTCATAGCGTTATTTGGGTGTGTGAATTTTCTAATATTCTCGCCACAGGCTTCTGCAGGTCAAACAATCTATCAGCTGAAAGATTCAAACGGCACTACCGTACTGACCAACCGCAAAAACAAATACAACCATCTTAAAGTTGAAAAGAAAACCTACTATCCAGATAGCAATATTCATAGTTACAGCAATTGGGGAAGCAACGAAGCATCTGTTCTCCCAAGCCATAGTAAAAATCGAAATGCCTTTGATGGCTATATTCGCCAAGCAGCTCAACGACACGGCATTTCTGAAGGACTCATTAAAGCGGTGATGCACACAGAGTCTGGTTTTAATATACATGCACGTTCCCCTGTTGGTGCTCAGGGTCTTATGCAATTGATGCCTGCGACTGCACAACGATTTAATGTCAATAATGCATATGATCCTGAACAAAATATTTTCGCTGGTGCAAAATATTTGGCTTGGTTATTGAAACGCTTTAATGGCAATACGCAATTGGCATTAGCGGGTTATAATGCTGGCGAAGGAAATGTTGCTAAATATGGTGGAATTCCGCCCTTTCGCGAAACTCAAGACTATGTCAGACGTGTACTCAGTCGTTACAATAATTTATACGCCAATGGTGTAGGCTCAAATCCAACCAATAGTTATTCAGCATCGGTATCTTCTAAGTTAAGTTCACCGAGCTATAACAATCAGAATTTATCAGCTCAAGTGACTGCACCAGCTAAACCAAAGTCACCTCCTCGCCAAATTATTGTGGCCGCTGATGGCAGTTTTACTGACGCACCAGCTGGTTCATATTCTACAAATAATGCCACAGCATCAGCGAAAATCTATATTTCGAATTAATATCAATTTTTTCGTTATATTTTTTATTTTTTTCTTGAAATTTTCCCTATTCGAAAGCATATTTGACGTAGGTTTTTTAATTCAAAAAGCTTATTAAATTTTATTTATAAGAGGATTTTCTCGATGATGCGGATTGGTTTGTTTTTGCTGACCAACCTCGCGGTACTGGTGGTAGCTGGCATAATCTTGTCACTCTTCGGTGTCGGTAGTTACCATGGCGCGGGTGGCTTGAATCTTGGCAATTTACTTGTGATCTGTTTTGTCTTTGGTATGGTGGGTTCTTTAATCTCCCTATTCATGTCAAAGTGGATTGCAAAGAAAACCACAGGTACAGAGTTAATTGATCCCAATGCTCCACGCAACCAAGCGGAAGCATGGTTACTCAATGAAGTGGCACAACTTTCTCAACGTGCTGGTATTAAAATGCCAGAAGTTGGTATTTTCCCATCTTATCAATCAAATGCTTTCGCAACTGGTTGGAACAAAAACGATGCTTTAGTCGCTGTTTCAACAGGCTTATTGGAACGCATGAATAAAGATGAATTACGTGCAGTGTTGGCGCATGAAATTGGTCACGTTGCAAATGGTGACATGGTCACCCTTGCTTTAGTGCAAGGTGTAGTCAACGCGTTTGTGATGTTCTTCGCGCGTATCGTCGGCGACTTTGTAGATCGCAACGTATTTGGTCGAGAAGAAGGTGAAGCACCGGGCTGGAGCTATTTCCTCATTACAATCGTGTTAGATATCGTATTCGGTATTCTTGCTTCGGCAATTGTCATGTGGTTCTCTCGCTATCGTGAATATCGTGCTGATGAGGCTGGCGCGCGTTTAGCAGGTAAACAAGCCATGATCAGTGCATTACTTCGCTTGCAAGCAGAAACTGAAATGCCAGATCAAATGCCTAAAGAAATGAAAGCGTTCTCAATTTCATCAGGTCGTGAAGAAGGATTCAGCCTTGCTGCACTCTTCCAAACACACCCAACAATTGAGCAACGTGTAGCAGCATTACAACAACTTGATTGTCCTTAATCGGCATCTAAAAAAAGCCTCCATACGGAGGCTTTTTTAATGGACTCAATCTATAAGACTTTAAATAGATTGAAACCATTGCCATAAGAACGTGACACCAAACCATAAGGCAACACCAAAAATAATTAAAAACAGAAGACCCAGTAAATCAGGAATATGAATCCAAATCCATGCCACGACAGGATTTCGCCAGAAGGCAGAGTTCTGCTGTTTACGCTCTAAGTTTTCATGTAAAAATGGGTGTACCACATGATGGTCTGAATGAATCTGATACTCTTCACGAATATGGTCATGAACCACATCTAAAGCCTTGCGACTCGGTCGAATAAACACATCAAAGAGTGTACCTGCAACAGGGATTAAACCTACTACACCATCCATCACAGCAAGTTTAAGCACGCCATTCAATTTAGATTGGGGCACACCGATTTTTCGAGCTTGTAATACTGCATAACATGTAAGTACAAATCCAGCTACGTCACCCGCCACAGGAATCGTACTCAATGCTGCATCAGCCCCTACCCCTTGTTTAGTGAATGGAATTCTTACGACGGAATCCATCATGTTTGCGAACTTGGCAAGATCGCGTTCCATTTTGATGACTTCAGCTTGGGTTAATTTATTTTTATTTGTCATTTAAGCAACATCCTGCAAAGATACTCCATCAGTCATAGCCTTAGAATAAGAGTTGTGAAGCAATAAATAAATAGACCAATACACCAGTTGCATCACATATTGAAGTGACCAAGGGTGCAGATGCGCTTGCGGGATCGAGTCCTAGTTTATTGAGTACAAATGGTAAACTCATCCCGATCAGACAGCCCATCATGACAATACCCATCATACTGATCGCAAGCACTAAAGCGACCATCATATCTCCACGGATATAGCCAAGAATTGAAACAGCTGCAGCCATCGTTGTACCCAAACATAGAGCAACCATCGCTTCACGACCAAGCAACACAAACCAATCCTTGGCTTTTACATCGCCAGTTGCGATTGCTCGAACCATCAAGGTTGCAGATTGGGAGCCTGCGTTACCACCACTCCCAACCAATAGCGGTAAAAAGAAAACCAAAACAATATGCGCAGCAATGATGTCTTCATAATGGGCGATCCCAATACTCGAAAGTAGGCTGCCAAAGACCAGAAACACTAGCCAAAAAACACGTTGTCTAAATAACAATAATATTGGTGCTGAACGAATACTGATATTTTCTTTAAGCTCTACCGCCCCACTTTTCAAAAAGTCCTCGGTAAATTCTTCTTGGAATACATCCATAGCATCATCATAAGTGACGATACCGAGTAGATGATCATCATGATCTAAAATGGGTAAGGCGATAAAATCATAGTGGCTTAATTTTTTTGCCACTGATTCCTGATCCTCATCTACCCGTCCGTAAATGACCTCAGTGGTCATGACTTCTTGGACTGTTTTATCCAAAGGTGCTTGCACAATTTCTCGAAGAGAAATTACACCCTCAAGTTTCTGAAATTGATTGGTAATATAGATCAGATATAAGGTTTCAGTATCTTTGGCGGAATGACGCAAAATCTCTAAAGCTTGTTGCATTGAGATGTCTGATGGCAAAGTGACATAATCAGATGTCATGATCGCACCAGCCGTTTCCTCAGCATACAGTGCCAAAGATTGAACTTGCTGCTTTGTTTCTCGATCTAAATTCGCAAAAACAAATGTTTTTATTTGATCCGGTAAAGCTTTGTACAAATCAGTTCGAGCATCTGAATGCATTGAACGAATTAACTGGACTGTACTTTTACCGTCCATTTTTTTAACCAACTGTACTTGATGATTGAGTGGCAAAAACTCAAATACATATGCTGCGTTTTCTAAATGGTGGATAAGTTGTATTTGTTGATCAATTTCTAATTGCTGTAAATACAAAGCCAAATCTGCAGGATTAATCGTATCCGCAATATGATCAATCTGAGCGACATCAGAATTGATCAATGCTTGTTGTAATGCTTCAATTTTATGATCTTGTTTAATTTGATCCATAATCGCTTCATTTATTATCGTTTAGAATTACGCAAGGCATGCTAACACTAATTGAAAATGTTAGTGCGTATTGATCTTGTCAAAAACTGATATTTAAAAATGGATTAAATCAACCGCAGTACCATACTCTTTATACTGCGGATACCACATTAAGTTTCAGATGCTGATTTTGATTTATATTTAAAAATATTCCGAACGATAACAAACATAAAGGGAATAAAGGCTAGAACTAAAATTGTGCCGAAAATTACCCCACCAAGGACACTGACACCAATTTCTTGACGACTGGCAGCACCCGCACCTGAAGCAAATACCAAAGGTATAACCCCTGCACCAAAAGCAAGCGAGGTCATTAAAATTGGACGTAAGCGCAAACTTGCACCTTGTAAAGCAGCAGCAATCGCGTTAGCTCCACGCTCCTGAGCCATTGCCGCAAATTCAACAATTAAGATGGCATTTTTACATGACAACCCAATCGTCGTAAGTAACGCAATTTGGAAGTAAATATCGTTTGGAAATCCGACCAACCAACTAAAAATAATATTACCGCCAATACCCAATGGAATAGCAGCAATCACAACAGAAGGTATCGACCAACTTTCATATAAGGCAGCTAAACATAGAAAGATAAAGCCAACAGAGATGAGATAAAGCCAAATGGCTTGTGTACTCGATTGTTGCTCTTGAAACGATAATCCACTCCACGCTAGCCCAACCCCGTCCAATTGATCAACCATAGACTTGATATCACGCATTGCAGCACCACTGCTCACATTTTTTGCAGTGTCTGCTTCCATTTGTAGCGCGGAATAACCTTGGAAACGAGTCACCACATCAGGGCCTCCATCCCAATCCACAGTGGCAAAATTACCAAATGAAATCATTTGATTTTGATTATTTCGTACAGACCACAAATTGAGATCTTCAGGCTTTGAACGATACTCGGCATCCCCCTGCATCATGACGCGTTTAATACGTCCGCGATCAATAAAGTCGTTCACATAAGAACCACCCCAAGCTGCAGCCAAAGTGCTATTAATCGCAGATTGTGAAAGACCATTCGCCATCACTAATTTTTGATTGATATTCACTTTCAATTTGGCTTTATCTGGATTAGAGCGTTTGCCCAAATTTTCAAAAGTCGTGAAGTTGATTGCCTGTCGTTCTAGCGCTTGAAATTGATCTTCTAAATACTGTCGTCCTTGTCCATTTAAATCTTGCAGCCAAAACTCGATGCCGTTTGTATCGCCAAGACCACTTACAGAACCTGGCAAACTCACCATAATCCGAGCGCGACTGTCTTTTCTAAAGAACTCCATCGCTCGTTCACGAATGGATTGTGCAGAGTTTGCCTCACCTGGACGATCATCCCAATGATGTAATGCTACAAATCCTGTTCCTAAATTTTGACCCGTTCCTGAAAAATTTCGTCCATAACGAATTTGAACCAACCTAACATTCTGTTTTTCTTGTTCAAGAAAATACTCTCGAATACTTTCACCAACAAGCTGACTTTCTGTCATAGGTGCGCCTTCAGGTAAACTGAATTGGACACTGATAAAACCTTGATCTTCACTTGGAATAAAGCTGGTTGGAAGCGACTTATAAAACAAAGCAAAAATCACAATTAACCCAGAAAAACTGGTTAAAACGATCCATTTTAGTGACAGGCTTTTTTCAACCCACTTTAGATAATGCAATCGTAATGATTCCATTTTTGTATTAAACCATGTCGCCCATTTTGCTTCTTGTTGTTTAGGTTTAAGAATAATCGCACACAATGCTGGTGTGAGAATTAACGCGACCAACAATGACAGTGACATGGCTGCAATCAAGGTAATTGAAAACTGACGGTATATAACTCCTGTCGATCCTGTAAAAAAAGCCATCGGAATAAATACTGCAGTTAGCACCACTGTAATTCCAATTAAAGCCCCCGTCATCTCTTGCATAGATAAGATAGACGCTTGCTTTGCAGATAGCCCCTTTTCATGCATCAAACGTTCGACATTTTCGACCACCACAATTGCATCATCTACAAGTAATCCAATCGCAAGAACTAATGCAAAAAGTGTCAATGTATTGATGGTCATTCCGAGCGCAAATAAGACGGCGAAAGTGCCCAAAATAACAATTGGAACCGTGACCGTTGGAATAAGTGTTGCGCGCCAGCTTTGTAAAAAGATAAACATGACCAACACGACCAAGATAATGGCTTCAACTAAGGTCTTTACAACTTCTTTAATGGACTCTTGAACAAACGGCGTGTTATCTCGTGGGTAGACAATTTGATAGCCTTCAGGAAGTTTTTTCTTAATGTCCTCAAGTACTTCTTTAATTTTAGCTGAGGTTGCAAGAGCATTTGCACCAGATGACATTGAAACAGCCAAGCCTGCTGAAGGTGATCCATTAATGGTATTAAAAGCTTGATAATTTTCAGCACCTAACTCAATGCGTGCTACATCTTTTAAATAAATAAAACTTCCATCAGGGGTCGCTTTGACAATGATATTTTTAAATTCATCGACTGTTCTTAGTCGTGATCCAGCGGTAACTTTTGCATTAAGATACTGGTCTGCTACTGTCGGTAAATCTCCGATTCCACCTGCAGCAACTTGTGTATTTTGTGCTTCAATTGCGGCACGAATATCACTAGGCATCAACTGATATTGTTTCAATAAGTTCGGATCTAGCCAAATACGCATGGCATATTGAGAACCAAAGACATCAACCTCACCAACACCTTCTACACGCGCAATTTCTGGTTCAATGTGATCAGCCAAATAATCTGACAACGCAATATTATTACTTTGGTTCGTAGTGTCATATAACCCCACCACCATAAAGGTGTCACCTAAGGATTTATAGACATTGACCCCTTGACGCTGCACGTCTTCAGGCAAACGATTGATCACCCCATTAATGCTATTTTGAACTTGGACTTGTGCTGTGTCTGGATCAGTTCCGTTTTCAAAACTTAAACTAATTCGACTATTCCCAGATGCATTACTGGTAGAGCTAAAATAAAGTAAGTTATCAATTCCTTTAATTTGTTGTTCTATGACCTGTGTGACACTTTCCTCAACTGTTTCGGCATCAGCTCCTGTGTAAGTTGCTGATACAGTAATTCTTGGCGGAGCAATATCAGGATAGCGTTCTACCGGTAAGCTCATCACCGCAAATATACCAATTGCCATGACAATAATCGCAAGTACGCCAGCAAAAATAGGTCGTTCAATAAAGAACTTAGATAACATAGTCGTTAAGCCGTCAAAAGAATTCTAGAAAGTGTTTTCATTAAAATATATAAAAATTTAATTGATATTCAGTGACTATGAATAAAAAAACAAGAACTAATAACAGAAACGATCAACATTGATCGAATTAAGAAGAAAATATGAAGCCCTCACCTATGAACCGCTTATCTGATCTTTCAAAAAAAAATATGCGCAATTTCTCAAAAGTAAAAAATTTCTAAAATTACGCAGCATTAATGCCATCACCCCCTCCCAATTTGAGGATAGTCATATTCAATTTTTTAAAACTATATTCGAGGTACAAAAATACGAATGATTTGGGGGAAATGATGAAAAAAGCTCTTATAACACTGGCGCTCAGTACCTGTTTAGCAGCTTGTGGTGGTTCGGATAAATCCGCAAAAAATGATGATCAGATTAAAATAGGAATACTGACTGACAGCCCAGTAGCAGGTGCGACATATATCGTGAATGGCAATAATGACAATGCGAAGAAGACCAATGCAAATGGGGAGTTTGAATATCGAGATGGAGATGTCATTACATTTAAAATTGGTGATATCGAAATTGGTACCGTACAAGGTTTAGCTCGTGTGACACCAAATGAACTCGTGAATGAAGATTTAAATGCAGATGAACGTAACAAGAGAATTATCAATCTACTGATTTTTTTACAATCATTGGATATCGATGAGGATAAAGAGACCATACAAATCCCAGATGATGTTTCAAATTTCTCGCCAACATCGATTGATTTCAGCAATGCGACAAGTGATTTTAGAGAGCGACTTCAAGGTCAAATTATCAATATTCCTGAAATTGCCTCCAATATAGTAGTCAGTGAAGAGCAAGCTAAAGAACATTTTAGCAGCTCACTGCTCAAAGATATTCAAGGCGTATGGTATGCAAAAAATGATGAGTCTGAAATTGTGTTATTTATTGGAGAGAATGGCGAATATATGCTCGGTGAACCAATCCCGAACGAGCCTAATAGTTCTTCAAATGGCATGGAATACGCCAAAATAAATCTAGATGCCCTAAGTGGAAGTTTATACGCTTCTTCAATAAATATTACTACGCCTGTGATTGATACCAATGAAGATTGGGGACTTCTCGATCATGGGGAATCGCGTTCAATGAAACTATCTTTTGATGGTTCTATACTTAAGATTTCTGAAGCTGAAAATCCTGATGAAAGTGCAGAGTTTACGCGAGTTCCTCGAAATAATAGTGGAATTGTAGGCGCATGGCAGTCCTCAAGTGGTAAACAAATTTTCGTATTTAATTCTAATAACACTTTTATTATGGTTGATGCTGTTGGCGATGATCAACCAGATCCATATGACGGACCTTGTGGTGGCCCTGGTATTGAGTATGGTCGTTATCAATTACGCGACAACAAGCTCTTTGTTACCACGCCCCTCAGCATTGATACAAATGGTTGTGCTGGATTATCCAATACAGACGCGCATTTAGGCTTACCATTACAAATTTCTACTCAAAGTTTAAGCTTTACCGTAGCAGATGAAGGCACATTTACACTGACCAGAATGAATTAATTTTATCCCCCTTCAACATCTTCGTTAAAGGGGGATTATTCAATATGCTGAAAAGCATCAATAAATTCGATCAAAATCCGCATCATTTCAGCTTGTGAGGAGCATCCTAACTTCTGATAAATCGTTTTCAGATATGTCCGCAGTGAACTCAGCGTAATCCCACATTTCAAAGCAATATTTTCAAGATGCTGATCGTCCATAAAATGCTGACAAATTTCAATTTCTCGAGCTGTCAGTTGGAATGTTGACTTCAGTAATATTTTAGACAAGCGTTTTCGATCCTGCATTTTTGATAAGAATAATGCAACTTGATTATTGTCTAAGATCATTGAATCTGACAGCACCTTAAGTGGTGAGACTGTGATTAAGTAAGCAGATTGATGTCGATCGCTATATAACTGCATTGCACCCCCAACTTCTTCTTGATCATGCCTCTCTAATGAATAACGCTCATTCTTTTTGAATGTGCTCTGCACCAATTTTTTTAATTGAGCATTATAAGGCTCGATTATTTTTAATCTGTTATGCAAATCTATTTCAATCATACTCGTATCATTCAAACAATCCTTCGCATACTGATTCACAAATCTCACTTCTAGATTAGATTGAACGACGAGCACACCCACATTCAACTTATCTAAAATTTCGGTGTAATTACTTCTATCATTTTGAAGAAGCTTAATTTGTCGATGAATTTGAATCGCTCTTCTAAAGTGTTTTGCGAGTCTTTCTAAACTTTGTAATTCAGCAGTATCATAAGCAGCTTCATCTGATGGTCGATGTACCGCAAGCACGCCCCATTTATATTTTCCATACTCTAACAATACCCCACTGAGATAACAGATGTTTGAAGGAACTAAACAATATTCATAAAAGTTCTTCAAATCCTCATTATCTGTTTCAGCATATGATCGACAATCAATTTGATAGGCATGCTCTAATCCATAGGTATTCATTAACTGACCGTGAATACGCATGTCTACGACATCTAAGTTATACGTTTGATAATTTTGAATTCCATCAATCGGGATATTAATGGTGTAAATAAAATTTTGTTCGGGCCGAAGCTGATCAAAGTAAGTAAAGATCGCCGTTGAACTCTGTGTAAATTCCACGACCTGTTTTAAAACATTTTCCCAGTGATGTGGCTTTAAGGCAGCCTCATAAATTTCTTCTATGATTTGATTTTCTTGAACAGTTAACATCATCACCCCCAATCATGGTGTTAATGTTCCATTAGATTAGCGCTCTACTAGGCTTTTATTCAATATTTACAATAGTATTCAAATATTTATCAGACAGATGACAAAAAAATCCCCGCTTAAAGCGGGGATTTTTTAGGCTGTGGGATGAATTACATCATACCGCCCATACCACCCATACCGCCCATGTCAGGCATAGCTGGTTTATCTTCTGGGATCTCTGTAATCATGCACTCAGTTGTTAACATTAAGCCCGCAACAGACGCAGCATGCTCAAGTGCAGAACGAGTAACTTTCGCTGGATCAAGGATACCCATCTCTAGCATATCGCCGTATTCACCAGTCGCAGCGTTATAACCGAAATTGCCTTCGCCATTTTTAACTGCATTAATCACTACAGATGGTTCATCACCTGCGTTAGATACGATTTGACGAAGTGGCGCTTCAATCGCACGACGAAGGATGTTGATACCTACGTTTTGATCATCGTTAATACCCGTTACACCGTCAAGTGCTTTAGCTGCACGTACTAATGCAACACCACCACCCGCAACAACACCTTCTTCAACAGCAGCACGAGTTGCATGAAGAGCATCGTCTACACGATCTTTCTTCTCTTTCATTTCAACTTCAGTTGCAGCACCGATTTTGATCACTGCTACACCGCCTGCTAATTTAGCAACACGCTCTTGAAGTTTTTCTTTGTCGTATTCTGAAGTTGATTCCTCAATTTGCGCACGAATTTGTTGAACACGCTCAGCAATTTGATTCGCATCGCCTGCACCATCAACAATCACTGTGTTTTCTTTAGATACAGTTACTTTGTGTGCAGTACCTAAATGTTCAAGTGTTGTTTGATCTAACTGCATACCGATTTCTTCAGAAATCACAGTACCACCAGTTAAGATCGCGATATCTTGAAGCATTGCTTTACGACGATCACCGAAGCCTGGTGCTTTAACAGCACATACTTTGATGATGCCACGCATGTTGTTTACAACAAGCGTTGCAAGTGCTTCACCTTCAACATCTTCAGCGATGATTAGAAGTGGTTTACCTGTTTTCGCAACTGCCTCAAGAACAGTAATCAACTCACGGATGTTGCTTACTTTCTTATCAACAAGAAGGATAAATGGGTTTTCCAATTCAGCAGTCAATGTATCTTGTTTGTTTGCGAAGTATGGAGAAATATAACCACGGTCAAACTGCATACCCTCTACAACATCTAGAGAATCTTCAAAGCCTGAACCTTCTTCAACAGTGATTACACCTTCTTTACCCACTTTTTCCATCGCTTGAGCGATCAGTGAACCAACGGTCGTATCAGAGTTCGCAGAAATCGAACCAACTTGTTCAATCGCTTTCGAATCAGATGCTGGTTTAGCCGTTGCTTTAATATCTGCAACAACAGCTTTAACTGCAATATCAATACCGCGTTTCAAGTCCATTGGGTTCATACCCGCAGTTACTGACTTGATCCCTTCGTTCAAAATTGCTTGAGCCAAAACAGTTGCCGTTGTAGTACCGTCACCTGCGATGTCATTTGTTTTAGAAGAAACTTCACGAACAAGTTGAGCACCCATGTTTTCAAACTTGTCTTTTAATGTGATTTCTTTCGCTACAGAAACACCATCTTTAGTGATGTGTGGCGCACCGAATGAACGATCGATAACAACGTTACGGCCTTTAGGACCAAGTGTAACTTTAACCGCATCTGCAAGGATATTCACACCTGCGATCATTTTTGTGCGAGCTGAATCACCAAACTTAACGTCTTTAGCTGACATATTTGACTCCGAATATTATTAAAATTACTAAATCTGATTGATTAAATGAGTAGTATTAAAAAGAATCAATTAGCCTTCTAAAACAGCTAAAATATCTGACTCTTTCATGATTAATAGTTCTTCGCCATCTACTTTCACAGTTGTTCCTGCATAAGTACCAAACAATACCTTGTCACCTACTTTTACATCTAAAGCGCGAACGCCATTGTCAGTGATCTGACCATTACCAACTGCAATAATTTCACCTTGAGCAGGCTTTTCTGCAGCAGAACCTGGCAATAAAATGCCGCCAGCTGTTTTTGTTTCTTCTTCAACACGACGAATTACTACACGGTCATGTAATGGACGAATGTTGCTCATAAAAATACTCCATCAGACTAAGTCTTTTGATTAATAGTCGTGATCTTAATTTCCTTAGATCACCACCAAAATTATTTGATGTCACTTTTGTGGGGATGGAAAAAATTGCTTCAAGGGGAAAATGAAAAAAAATTTAATTTTTTGTATTTTTTTTAGGCATTTCGATAATTTAGCCTTCATTCCGATTTGCAACTAAATAAAATTTCTTGAATCTCGAATCAAAGCGATATTCACGCACCTTCAGTTTTTCATCAATTAGATTAAAACTATTAGAAAAGTCATGATGTAAACGATGTGACGTAGCGGTACCTGCATGAATATCCAATATTGGATGCTGAGCATTAAGTTGGAAAATCTTATTCAGATCATAAACAGCAGATACATGTAAATGACCATGTAGAATTGCATTCAACCCTGAGCTTGCCCATGTCTTTAGGGCTTTTTCAGTATTTTTAGGACGATCTTTAGACATATTTATACCGTGATCACCACTATAGAAAGGTTGATGCGTAAGCAGAATTTTTAATTTATCTTGAGGAGCCAATTTCATTTTTTGATCAATTTCCTGAATTTGAAACTCAGTAATACGACCTTTCGTATGGTACTTAGGATGAATTGTATTGATTCCTATAATATAAAAATGCTCAGTTTCTAAGGTCTGTTCCATTTCACCAAAAAACAACTTATACCGATGAAACGGACTTAAAAATCTGCGCCATAAATGAAACAAAGGAATATCGTGATTACCCGGAATCACAATATAAGGAACATTAAGTTCTTCTAGAAATTTTTTGCAGTGATAAAACTGTGAAAATCTTGCCCTTTGAGTGAGATCACCACTGACCACAACAGCTTCGATCAAATGTTCTGCAACAAAGTGAGCAATTGCATCTAAACAGTCTTGTTGCTCAGTTCCAAAATGCAAATCAGACAAATGTAAAATCATTGTGGCACCATTAAGGTCAGTGCATTTCTTTCAACATGAATATCTAATGGTGAATCCAGTTGAATAATTTCTCCATCGATTGCTACTGTCATTTTTTTTTGATGAGAACGTATTCGCACATGATCCGCACTAAAACTATATACGTCTGCTGCCTGATCTAATTTTCCACGAATGAGTTGGATGAGTGTTTTAAAAATACTCAGCTTATCCGTGCGAGCAAGTACAACTCCCGCAACCCGACCTTCTTCTGCCGTTTTAGCGATATTGAGGTTCATTTCTTTTAATTGAAGTTGGTTATTGCCTAAAAATAATAAAGGAGTTTTAACTGCATAATTCACACCATCCACCTCAATTTCTAACTTTAATTCTTTACGATCACGAATCAACACATCTAAGCCAGAAGTATAGGCATGTAATGGTAGACGCCCTAGTTTTTGGTTATATAACTCTCTTTTTTTAATAAACAATGGATAAAGACCCAAACTCGCATTATTTAGATAAATGGCATCATTAATTTTTGCCACATGTACCGCTTTAGGCTTACCTTCAACCACCAGTTTTGCAGCTTCGAGAATATCTAAAGGAATATTCAAAACCCGTGCAACATAATTGAATGTCCCTAAAGGTAAAATTACCAAAGGGATGGTTTGATGTAATAAATAATTAGCCACAGAATTTAACGTTCCATCCCCGCCAGCAACCACAATCACCCCCTGATTATCGTGATTTAAATGTCGAAGATGAACTTTTTCAATGAGTGCTTGAACACTCATTTCTGATGCAATATCAAAAACTTGTATTTCAAAACCTAGATCTGTCCAGTAATGCATGAGTTGCTCATAAATTTGATCATTATTGGTGGCATGGAATCCAGATTTTTCATTAAAAATCATAGACAAAGGCTTAAGCATTGAATTCATTTTATGGCTTTAAAAATTGAATTACTTTAAAATTTCGTCTATTTACTACTCAATTAAAAGCCAATTTATGTAATTTTTAAATGATGTTCATTTAATTTTTCGATGATGAGAATTGATCTCATAATTTAATTAAGTTTTTATTTTAAATAAATATTTTAACTACAAATACCAAACATAAAATTTAAAAATGAATAAGAAATTACTCATTTTTTAAAAAAATATCAAATAATTACATAAACTTAACACCAAACAAGTCTTAAGCACTATTTAAGCCTTTGGTCTTATTTTTTTTAAGAAAATATGCTTTAATACAGCCACTTTTTTTTCATACTGAATCTAGAGTCTGCAAACCAGCATCTAGATATTATTTGTACACCACATTGTACACTTTTGATATAGGCCTCACCATGACCCAAGTGAACGCACCAGAATTCGTTCGTCACCCTAAGCTTATTGCTTGGGTGGAAGAGATTGCTAAACTAACAAAACCAGCAAAAATTGAATGGTGTGACGGTAGCGCAGAAGAATATCAACGTTATATCGACTTGATGATCGCTAACGGCACAATGCAAGCGCTTAACCAAGAAAAGCACCCTGGTTCATATCTTGCAAACTCTGATCCTTCTGACGTTGCTCGTGTTGAAGACCGTACTTTTATCTGCTCTGAAAACAAAGAAGATGCTGGCGCAACTAACAACTGGGAAGCTCCAGCGGTTATGCGTGAAAAATTAAACGGTTTATTTGACGGTTCTATGAAAGGTCGTACTTTGTACGTTGTACCTTTCTCTATGGGACCTTTAGGTTCTCATATTGCTCACATTGGTATCGAACTTACTGACTCTCCTTATGTTGCAGTCAGCATGTCTAAAATGGCTCGCATGGGTAAAGCTGTTTATGACGTTCTAGGCACTGATGGCGAATTTGTTCCATGTGTACACACTGTAGGTGCACCATTGGAAGAAGGTCAAAAAGACGTTGCTTGGCCTTGCAACAAAGAAAAATACATCGTTCATTATCCAGAAACTCGTGAAATTTGGTCATTTGGTTCTGGTTATGGTGGTAACGCATTGCTTGGTAAAAAATGCTTAGCATTACGTATCGCATCATTCATGGGTCGTCAGCAAGGCTGGTTAGCTGAACACATGCTCATCCTTGGTGTGACAAATCCACAAGGTGAAAAACACTACATCGCAGCTGCATTCCCATCTGCTTGTGGTAAAACAAACTTTGCAATGTTAATTCCACCAACAGGTTATGAAGGTTGGAAGATTGAAACTGTAGGTGACGATATTGCTTGGATCAAACCAGGTGAAGATGGTCGCTTATATGCAATCAATCCTGAAGCAGGTTTCTTCGGTGTAGCTCCTGGCACAAATACAAAGACGAACCCGAACTGTATGGCTACGCTTCATAAAGACGTGATCTATACAAACGTTGCCGTGACTGACAACGGTGAAGTATGGTGGGAAGGTCTTTCTAAAGAAGCACCTGCCAACCTAACGAACTGGAAAGGTCAACCACATACTGGTGAAGAAAAAGCAGCTCATCCAAATGCGCGTTTCACAGTTTCAGCTGGTCAATGCCCTTCTATTGATGCTGACTGGGAAAATCCAGCAGGTGTTCCAATCTCTGCGTTCATCTTTGGTGGTCGCCGTGCGGACACAGTGCCTCTAATTTCAGAAGCATTTGACTGGGTTGACGGTGTTTATAAAGCTGCAACGATGGGTTCTGAAACAACTGCTGCTGCTGTTGGTCAACAAGGTATTGTTCGTCGCGATCCATTTGCGATGCTTCCATTTGCTGGCTACAACATGGCTGACTACTTCACACATTGGTTAGAAATGGGTGAGAAAGTTGGCGAGAAAGCTGCAGCTGCTGGTAACAAGCTTCCTGGTATTTACAACGTGAACTGGTTCCGTCGTGATGCTGAAGGCAACTTTGTATGGCCTGGTTTCGGTCAAAACATGCGTGTTCTTGAGTGGATTATCGATCGCTGTGAAGGTCGTGCTGACGCTGTTGAAACTCCAATTGGTCGTGTTCCAACTTACGAACAGTTGAACTGGACTGGTTCAGACTTTACGAAAGAGCAATTTGACCTTGTGACTTCTCAAGACAAAGAGCAATGGATCAAAGAACTCGAAAGCCACACTGAATTATTCAACAAACTTGGTGATCGTTTACCAGAAGCGTTGAAAAAACGTCAAGCTGAGCTTTTAGAAGCGGTTAAATCTGCTTAAGTATGATGAGAAAAAAGGTCACTTCGGTGACCTTTTTTTTACTTCAAACAAACTGAATAAAGTGTATTTAGTAACGTTTATTAGTACCAATAAGTTGTCACACTTATGGCATACTGATTTAAACAGCTTATTAGGATCAAATAATGAAAAAAATAGAAATGATTGGCTCTTGTTTAATCGTACTTATGCTTACAGCCTGTCAATCTGTTCCGCGACAGCACAATGGAGCTACAGGATATCAAATTGAAAACAAATCAGAAAATTTTGCCACTATTTCGTATACCCTCTCTGCACGTGCCAACCAAAATATTGATGAACACAAATTGCAACGCACTTGCCAACAAGTTTTAGGACATACTCAACAGTATAAAACCACCATTTTGAGTGTAAATGAAATTGCTAATCCCAATTATAAAACTCAAGAAACTCAACAGGTTCAAATTGGTCAATCACGAACATCATTCGGACTCTCAAACACTCAAAGCCTATACAGCAATGAAGACTACAATACACGTCTTTCTTTAGAAACTAAGCCTAGCCTCTTACAAGTCGTTCGCTTTAACTGCACACTCTAAACTTAGGACACTCAATGTACTTCATTGAGTGTCTTATAAAAACTGACATTTCTAAATTCAGGTGATTCATCCAAGTCTGGCCATGTCGTTGCACTGCGTTCATCAAGCTTTTCATACTTCGGATGACTAAAGTTTTTTACACGACTATCCGCCACCCACACCTCAGGTGCAAATTTTAAAAACTCATCTAAGAAGAAACGATTGCACTGGTCATACAACACATCAGCCGCCAACAAGATATCAACCTGCTCAGCTTTATATAAGTCATCCAAATATTCAAGCTCAACATCATTCAATTCAGCATTGGCACGACACGCATCCAAACTAACTTGGTCGATATCACAGCAAATGACACGCTTTGCCCCTGCCATTTTCGCTGCAATCGCGACTACGCCTGAACCTGCGCCAAAGTCTAAAACCACTTTGTCTTTCACATGATGCGGTTCAGCCAATAACCATTGTGCCATTGCTAAACCTGATGCCCAACAGAAAATCCAATATGGCGTATCATTCCAAATACGGCGAGTAACTTCATCATCTAGCTTATCGGTTGGAAAAACGGGTGGAATGAGCCAAAGTGAAATTGGTGTATCAGGCAGTTGCTGTGCATGAAGTTCACAATGTGGAATCACATCATGTAAGGCTTTGAGTAAATGTTCAGGCGCTTTAGGAAATTGGAAAGTACAGCTCATTGGATTTTATTTTTAAATATGCAAAATTTGAGTTTCAAATACGAAATCTAAATTAATAAAGAGAGTTCCCCCTCCTTTTTTAAAGGAGAGGGTTAGGGAGAGGATTTATCTAACTCAATACCCTCACCTCGACCCTCTCCCTGAGCCGTATACGGCGCAAGAGAGGGAGATAATATTAACCTAAAGCTTTTTCAGCTGCTTCAACTGTTTGACGAATCAACGTTGTGATTGTCATTGGACCTACACCACCCGGTACTGGTGTGTAAGCTGAAGCAATATCTTCAATACCAACAAGTTGAATATCACCTACACCACCGCCATCACGTGGATGGAAACCAGCATCAACAACTACTGCACCAGGTTTAATCCAATCTTTTTGAATCAATTCAGCTTTACCCACTGCACCCACAATGATATCCGCTTGCTTCACAAAGCTAGCAAGGTCTTGTGTTCGAGAGTGACAAATCGTTACAGTAGCATTCGCCTCGAGAAGCATAGCTGCCATTGGTTTACCCAAAATTGCAGAACGACCTACAACAACCGCATGCTTACCTGCGATTTCGATGTTGTTTTCTTTCAGAATCGTCATAATACCTGCAGGTGTCGCAGAACCGTAAGCCGCTTCACCCATTGCCATACGACCATAACCAAGGCAAGTAACACCATCCACATCTTTTTCAAGTGAGATCGCATCAAAACACGCTCGCTCATCAATTTGCGCTGGTACTGGATGTTGTAAAAGAATACCGTGAACATCAGGATTTGCATTGAGTTTTTCAATTTCAGCAAGCAATTGTTCTGTCGTCGTTTCTTTTGGTAGTTCAACTTTAAGTGAATCCATACCAACACGGCGGCATGCATTACCCTTCATACGCACATAAGTTGCAGATGCACCATCGTCACCTACTAAAATCGTCGCAAGAATTGGAGTACGTCCTGATTTTGCTTTTAACGCTTCTACGCGAGTTAACAAATCAGCCTCAATTTGTTTTGCCAATGCACGACCATCTAAAACTAATGCCACGGCACATCTCCCAAGTGTTGATATGAATCAATTTCGCACATTCTACATGAATATTTTAAATAATTTCCGTTATATGCTGTTTTTCTGCACATACGAATAAAAGCACTATTGTTTTTTTTTCAGAGCTTGTTAATATACGCATCAACAAGACATGGCGGGGTGGCAGAGTGGTCATGCAGCGGACTGCAACTCCGTGTACGCCGGTTCGATTCCGACCTCCGCCTCCATCTTGTTAAGCCCGAGTGGTGAAATCGGTAGACACAGGGGATTTAAAATCCCCCGCCCACAAAGCGTGCCAGTTCGAGTCTGGCCTCGGGCACCATTCTTCCAATACAGAATAATGGTGTAAATAAAGAACCCAGCGTAAGCTGGTTTTTTTATGTCTGCATTTTCTTTAAACTCATCTGCTATAATCACTCATCTTCAGAATTTCATATTCAAATGAATCAAAATAAGCAAGTTGCTCAATATCTTCAAGAACTAAAACAACAATATCCTCAAGCGTTTAAAAAAAACTTCTTGCTCTATAGTCAGTTAAAGACCAAAGGGATTCTAGATGAGCGTAAAGAACTGATCCCGCTTGCACTTGCATTAATGATTTTCCTTCCTTGCTCATATTTGTTAACCCTTTTGCTTAAACAACACCTTGTTTTTTTAGAAGGCTTTCAATCTGGTGGGAGTGCTGTTTTGTGTATCATGTTATTTTTTATGCTGATTACGCCAATCATCCTCAAACAGATCAAGCACAGTAGTATCTCAACTTACCAGCAACTTAAAAATACCCCATTCAAACTGACCATCCTCATTCTTTTACAAAGTTTAAATATCGCTTTTATGGAAAGTTGGTTCTTACAGGGAATTTTGTTTTATTTCGCTATGAATTTTGGTTTCGTTAAATTTTATAAAGAGAATTTATTCCGAGAAAACACTTCTAAAGAAAACTATTACTATATTCAAGAAATTCGCAGAGTGGCTTTCTGGAGTTATAAACAAAATTTCAAGCTTTACTTAAAACTAATCTTTTCATCCAAAAACTCAAAGCAGCATCAATTATTGATTGAACAAAAACAAAAAAATGCGCAACTTTATGTTCATTTGATGAACTATGAAAACAAATTGTGTATGCGCTACAAGCATACCGATATTGAAAAATATATCGATAGCATCATGTAGCGCTACGATCAACTTGCTTGCTGCATTACTTTAATTATATTCAAATTGGTATCATACGTTGTCGAGTGCAATCTTAATTGATCAACTTGATACTCCTGTGAATGAATATCTGTTAAAAACAGCCAATCTGCACTCAATTGCGTAGAATCAAAGCTCAATTTTAAATAGCCTCGTTGATTCAAATTACAAAAGCTTAATTCATCAATCAATTGGATAAACACTTGTTCAAATTGTTGCATTAAGTTCTCAGGTAAATTGAGATATTTCTCCATACCTGGTGAAGAAACTGAACTTGTTGCTAATTCAATCCC
Source organism: Acinetobacter sp. ANC_7553 (assembly GCF_056779895.1). NCBI lineage: Bacteria > Pseudomonadati > Pseudomonadota > Gammaproteobacteria > Moraxellales > Moraxellaceae > Acinetobacter > Acinetobacter sp. ANC_7553. The sequence goes on from NZ_JBWYIV010000003.1 coordinate 200,793, forward strand.
CACCTTCTCACCATTTTGTTGATGTAATGCAGACTCCCACCCATTATGGGTATCTCCAGCCAACACAACAACTTTCTTCTGGTACTGCTCATATAAAGCATAAACACGCTCACGCTCAGCATAGTAACCATCCCAAGCGTCTAAATTATAAGGAATCACGGTTAGTATTCTTGATAATTCAGCGTCAGTTAAGCTTGGATCATTATTTTTATAACGCAACTTAATTGCAACCAACTCCATGAGACGTTTTTGAGCTTCAATTAAAAAGTTGCCATCTACCATTCCACTTTTGGCGACATTTAATATTTGTAATACCTCAGCAGGTACCAACATTTTCGCCATCAATACTTGCTGACCCAATACATTCCATATTGCGCGAGAGCTATGCAGACTATTCGCCAACCAATTTAACTGATCTATCCCTATTAGCTGTCGCTGCTCATTCAATAATGCCGCTCTAAATTGCTCAACACTTAGATTTTCACCATCCATAAATGAAGCAAAAGTCAGTTGCTCATCTCGTGCCAACATACGTGTATCTAGCATATTAAGTTGAACTAAATCACCAAAATTAAACTGACGATAAATATGAAGAATATCGTTATTGCTTTTTTCGCGAATTGGCATCCATTCAAAATAAGCTGATAAGGCTGCTGTTCTTCGTGCTACGAAATCCCCCTCTAGATCAGGTTGATGATTCTGCGCACCAGCTCGCCATGCATCATTTGTCAGCTCATGATCATCCCAAATCAGAATAAATGGATGACGTTGATGAACCGCTTGTAAATCAGGGTCTGTTCGATATTTTGCATAACGTTTTCGATAATCTTCTAAGCGATAAATCTCGTTTTGATTATCCACATCGAGTGTTCTACCAAGCTTTTCGGCTTGTTCAGTTGCATACCCATCTTTGCCATATTCGTAAATATAGTCGCCCAGATGCAGCACAACATCCACGTCCTGCTTCGCAATTTCACGGTACACATAAAAATAACCAGCAGGATAATTTGAGCATGAGCATACGGCAAAGTTAACCGCATTGGTCTTGGTTGCTAAGGTCTTCGTACGACCAATTGGAGAATGTATCTGCCCATATTTAAATCGGTAATAATAACGAGTATCGGCACTCAAATTAAGTACATCGACTTTCAAGCAAAAGTCTTTAGCAGCAGAAGTCTTGATTTCCCCCATCTGAACAATATTTGAAAAATTCTCATCAAGTGCAATTTCCCAATCTAACTCATATGTTGCCGTCATATCTGTAGGTGTTATTCTCGACCAAAGAATTATTCGATCCTGTAATGGATCTCCACTCGCCACTCCATGCAAAAATTCAACTTTATGCTCATTGCTGGTTTGACCATCGCCATTACATGCTGTAATCGAAACAGGCAGTGAAATCGCACCTAATCCAGCCAATGAATTTTTAATTAATGCGCGTCTTGAGATTTTATTTTTCATTTTATTTACGAATTGGCGAGTTATTTTAACTTCGAACTTAAACCGTATTTATGAAGCTAAAATTGCAATCAGATGACAATTTAATGTCCAAATATCATAAACCATCACCCCCAAAGTTATAATTTTTAATCTAATCAATGCAAGTTGATTGAAAAGAAAGCAAATAATACGATTTTCTCTTGCCAAGCTTAAAAGTGTCCTCTATTATTGCGCACATGCCCGAGTGGTGAAATCGGTAGACACAGGGGATTTAAAATCCCCCGCCCTCAAAGCGTGCCAGTTCGAGTCTGGCCTCGGGCACCATTCTTCTGATAGAGAATAATGGTGTAAATAAAGAACCCAGCGTAAGCTGGTTTTTTTATGCCTAGCGTTTAGCCACAACAATAACAACACAAAAAAATAGAGAGCGATTTACCACTCTCTATTTGAGACAAGTTCTTCCATTTCGATATCCAAAAATCCCTCTTCCTGAACGACCATCATCATTGCCTCAGCAATATAGTCTGCTGCTGCATCATCAAGAGAAGAGTCAAGATCTTCGAACTGAGGTTTCATCTCATTAATTTCCGCCACAATATCATTGGCGATTTGATAAATCTCAGCATCGGAATTCACCTTAGATACCTTCTTTGAGAATTTTTCAATGAGTTGCTGAATTTCAGCCACGAGAATATCAGGATAATATTCATCGTCGAACATCGGGAGAAGTACATCATTCAACATATTAAAGCTCAAGTAATAGCATTAACAAAAACCGAGCTTATATAACACAAGCTAGACATTAAACCAACAATAAAAACGAGGAGTAAATCTCACTTTTAATCAAAGTATAACTAAGCCAATATTTTCATTGATGATTTTCACTGTCTTAAATCAACCTTTAATTTAACCAACACTATTCATTGCTGCCCAAATTTGAATAGCTTGCACCATTTCTTTTACATCATGTGCTCTGACCATACATGCTCCTTGCTGTATGCTTAACAGATGCCCCGTCACCGAACCCACTGCACGTTCATGGACAGGTACACCACCTAAAGCTTCACCAATAAATCGCTTACGAGATAATGCAGAAAGTATTGGATATCCCAACTCATTTAATTTATACAACTCTTTTAATAATTTCAGGTTTTGATGTGCATTTTTTGCAAATCCGAAACCCGGATCAATCATGATATTTTCAGGTTTAATTCCCGCATTTAATGCTGCATCTAATCGAGTTTGCAATTCTGAAATCACATCTAAAGTAATATCATCATATTGATCCAACTGGTTCATTGTGGTTGGCTCACCACGCATATGCATGATAATGACTGGAATATCTAATTCCGCAGCTGTTTCTAAAGCATGTGGCTTTGTTAATGCTCTGACATCATTCCAAATATGCGCTCCAGCTTTAACCGCCTTTTTAATCACTTCTGGTTGTGAGGTGTCGATTGAGATCACAACATTCAATTTAACCAACGCTTCAACGACTGGAACTACACGATCTATTTCATCCTGAACATTAACAACAGATGCGCCAGGGCGAGTTGACTCACCACCTACATCAATAACACTCGCCCCTTCAGCAATCATTTGCTTTGCTCTCTCTAGTGCCGCCTCTACACTATTATGTTTACCACCATCACTAAACGAATCTGGCGTTACATTTAACACACCCATTACATGAGGCTTTGACAAATCAAGTTCCAATGCACCACATTTAAGAATCTGATTAGGTAAAGAGATAAGTTGCATATTGATGTTCCTAGAAAATCTATTTACATGATATCAAGTAAAATTTAAACATGAGGGATAATTTCAACACAAAAAAAAGAGCCTCATAAGAGACTCCTTCATTTTAGCTTGCTGGTAAAGGTGGAGGCGTTGAAGGACCATCTGTAGGGGTTACATCTACAATTGGATTCTCAGCCACATATACCTTAGGTGGTTGAGGTTCGCGACCTTCCATAATGTCACGGATTTGATCACGATCAATCGTTTCCCACTCAAGCAAAGCTTTTACCATCGCATGGGCAATATCTTTATTATTTTCTAAGATATCACGTGCAACTTTGTACTGCTCATCTAGGATACGGCGAATTTCACGATCAACTTCAAGTTGAGTCGTTTCAGAAATAGTACGACCACCTAGACTACCCATAAATGACTGTTGAGCATCTTCTTCATAAACCATGACACCCATCTTGTCAGACATACCGTACTTAGTCACCATTGCACGCGCCATTTTTGTTGCACGTTCAAAGTCATTAGAAGCCCCAGTCGACATCTGATTAATGAAAATTTCTTCTGCAATACGACCACCAAACAGAATAGAAAGCTCATTCAACATTTTGTCTTTGTAATGACTGGTTTGATCAAACTCTGGAAGCTGCCAAGTTACACCTAATGCCCAACCACGTGGCATGATCGTGACTTTATGTACTGGGTCTGTGCCTGGAAGCATTTCAGCTACAATCGCATGACCTGCTTCATGATAAGCCGTTGCGCGACGCTCTTCTTCACGTAGAACCATTGATTTACGCTCTGGCCCCATATAAAGCTTATCTTTTGCATCTTCAAAATCATGCATATCGACCGTATTTTTATTACGACGTGCAGCAAATAATGCAGCTTCATTAACTAAGTTTGCCAATTGCGCACCAGAGAACCCTGGAGTACCACGTGCCAATACTTTGACATCCACACCAGTCACTGAAGGTAATTTTTTCAAATGCACATTCAGGATTTGCTCACGACCTTTAATATCTGGAAGTCCAACCATCACTTGACGGTCGAAACGCCCTGGACGAAGTAAAGCTTTATCTAGCACGTCAGCACGGTTAGTCGCAGCAATAACAATGATACCTTCATTGCCTTCGAAACCATCCATTTCTACCAACATCTGGTTCAAGGTTTGTTCGCGCTCATCGTGACCACCACCAGTACCTGAACCACGGTGACGACCCACCGCATCAATCTCATCAATGAAAATGATACACGGCGCATGGCGTTTCGCTTGCTCAAACATATCACGTACACGTGATGCACCAACACCAACGAACATTTCTACGAAGTCTGAACCTGAGATACTAAAGAATGGAACCTTAGCCTCTCCAGCAATCGCTTTCGCAAGTAAAGTTTTACCTGTACCCGGTGGACCTACCATCAGGACACCGCGAGGAATGCTAGCACCAAGACGCTTAAACTTTGTTGGATCTTTCAAGAAATCAACAATTTCAACGACTTCTTGTTTCGCTTCGTCACAACCCGCAACATCTGTGAAAGTGACTTTGATTTGGTCTTCTGAAAGCATTTTTGCTTTTGACTTACCAAAACTCATCGGGCCGTTTTTACCACCAGCACCGCCACCCATGTTGCGCATAAAGAACATGAATAACAAAATGATTAAAAGTACTGGAAAGCTTGCGATCAAAAGCTGCATCAATAAACCTTGACGTTGCGGAGCAGTGCCCTCAACAACGACATTATTTTTGATGAGATTCGGCATTAACTCAGGATCTTGAACCGCAGGACGAATACTCTCAAATGGAGAACCATTTACTTTTTCGCCACTAATTCGTTCACCGTCAATGGTAACTTGTTTAATTTGACCAGCATTAACCGCTGCAACAAATTCTGAATAGTTCAATGCAGCAGGCTTATCACGGTCACTAATGTTGCTGAAAATTAATATCAGCACACCAAGTATAACAAGCCATAAAACGGCATTCTTAAAGAGATCGCTCAAAGCTTTATTCCCATATCAATCTAATTTGATCATGCCCAAAATTGGGTGACCTTTAACAAAAAGCGAGTAAATCAATTTCGCAATAAAATATTCAAAAGGTACAAAATGCACATTTTTTAGCGACTTGGCAAGTCACTTTATTGCGAATTCTTTTTACGGCCCTGTCCAATTAAAAAAACTTCCTTCGAACGAGCACGCGAGGCAGCAGGCTTTGCAGTTTTTAATACTTCAAAACTGTCTACAACTTCCTTACGGAATTCGTCAAAACCAGTTCCTTGGAAAACTTTGACAACAAACTGTCCTTTCGGACCTAAAACTTTATTGGCAAAGTCTAATGCAAGTTCACACAAATAAATTTGTCGAGGTTGATCAACGGCCTTATTACCTGATGTATTGGGGGCCATATCTGAAATTACAACGTCTACAGTTCGTCCATTTAAAATATTTAACAATTTTTCGAAAACTTCCTCTTCTCGAAAGTCTCCTTGCAGGAACGTCACATCTGGAAGTGCATCCATTTCCAAAATATCTGATGCAATCACTAAACCTTTATCACCCACTAATTTTCCAGCGATTTGGGACCAACTACCAGGTGCAGCACCAAGGTCTACAACAGTCATACCAGGTTTAATGATTTTGTATTTCTCTTGGATTTCAAGCAATTTATATGCAGCACGCGCACGATAACCTTCCTTTTGTGCTTTTTTCACAAACGGGTCATCTAAATGCTCTCTCATCCACGCACGACTACTTTTGGATAACTTCTGATTGGTAATGCGTGTTGCCATAACTCTTTAAATACACGTAATCTTCTAACTTTTTATTGTACGTGAATTTTATCCCCCTTGCAGTATTCATCTGTATCTAATTCAAGATTATCGTTTATGTTTTTTTGATTTAAGTTGATCGATTATTTCTGAGAAACATAAGCGTTTGATCTCTTGATTTGCTATACTAAGTCGTTTTTAAAATTAGGTTATCTTTATGGCGGCTTTATCAATTCAGGAACGCAAACGTTTGCGTCAAATCGGACATGCACTTAACCCAGTGGTAATGTTAGGTGGTCAAGGTTTAACTGAAAATGTCATTGAAGAAACTCAACGTGCTTTAAATGATCATGAGTTAATTAAAGTAAAAATTGGCGGTGAAGATCGTGATGCTCGTGCAGCAGTCATTACTGAAATCGCCAAAGTTACTGGTGCAGAAGTTGTTCAAACCATTGGAAAAATTGCACTTTTATACAAGAAAGCGGCAAAACAAAATCCTAAACTTTCGAATCTTGTTCGCCACGCACATCTTTCTAATTAATTTGAGTTGCATTGAATGGCAAGTTACGAACTAAATTCTTTTGACCGTTACTTTGATATCTCCTTGGTTGGTGCAATTGAACAAGTGAGTCCATATACACTAAATGTGGGCTATTGGTTACGTGACCCAAATCAATACTTAGTCTATCCGGAAATTGTAGCTGGACATCCACGACGAGATTTTCTTTGGGAAGAAACCTGCTTTGAAATTTTCATTGGGGTGAAAGATCAGGACTTTTATCGTGAAGTCAATCTCTCCCCTTCTCAAGCTTGGCAAGCGTATCAATTTGAAGAGTATCGTTACCCTGAAGATATGCCACCGCAAGCAGCTTATGACATAGAACTGAATTCACTCAAAAAGACGCACTATGGTTTAAATGTGAGCCTTGATCTAACGGAGTTTATGTTAAAACATAAATTGAAATGGCAGGATATTTTTATTGGCTTATCCGCTGTATTAAACACATCGCAAGCTAAACATTATTATGCGATGCAGCATAGTAGTCCTGAGGCTGACTTCCATAACAAGCGCGATTGGTTGCATCAGTTTTAAAAAAAATAGTGAGATTTAATCTCACTATTTTTTTTACCCCAATATTTAAGTTCTATAGTTGTAGACTCTTCCCACCTCTTTTAGAGTTAAGTTTTATACAACTGATCTCAACGTGTTATATCTAGTTATATTTGTAATTCCTGTTATTCATTTTTAATTTTCAAAATTGTCCTTAATCACTTGAACAGCCAAATCTGCTTTTAAATATTTCTTCACAGACACCGAAGTAGCCTCAAATCTCTTTAAATTCGATCTCGGTTTAATTTTTAAATCCCAACATGCTAACTACCAATTTCATCTTTGAATAATTGAACCTACGCTTTTAACAAGCAATTCAATATTTACCTCTATTTTCCATATTTAATCAGTCCTTTCTAAAATACTGGTAAATTGACCTAATCAGTACTTTTTTCGAACTTTTAGGAAGCATTTGGAGCAACTTCAACATTTGTTCTATTTAACAAATCAGCTTTTTAGAAGCTTTGTTATTCTGTTTCAGAAACTTAGCTTATTAATTGTAAGTCTACATAAATTTTGATACATCGTGATAAAACTTAACTTTTGAATTATTAAACAATTCTTACATTCTTAGACTTTTGTCCAAAGTTTAAAAAGCAGACTTTTAATCAAATTACAAGGTATATATCTGACGAATTCAGGTTTATTTACGTGGACTTTATCAAGGTGTTTGCGTATAATGCCGTGTTAAGTTCAAGCGAGCAGATGTAAGGAGGGTGGGTTTTAAAGTAGCCTTCCTTTTTTTTCGTCTACTCGCTTTTTTACAGCCTAAATTTCAGGAGCTTTGGTTTGAGCACCCCAGCAATTTTAGCCCTTGCCGATGGTACGATCTTTAAAGGAACGTCAATCGGTGCATCGGGTAGTACGACTGGTGAAGTCGTTTTCAACACTGCCATGACTGGCTATCAAGAAATTTTGACTGACCCAAGTTATGCACAACAGCTTGTTACGCTTACCTATCCACACATTGGTAACACAGGTTGTAATGATGAAGACGCTGAGTCAGGTCGAATTCATAAAGTATGGGCAAACGGATTGATCATTCGTGACCTACCTTTATTGCACAGCAACTTCCGATCTACGCAATCTTTAGGCGAATACTTAAAATCTCACAATGTTGTCGCTATCGCTGACATTGATACACGTAAACTGACCCGTATTTTACGTGCTAAAGGTGCACAAAACGGTTGTATCTTAGCTGGTGAAAATATTACAGAAGAAGAAGCTTTAGAAAAAGCTCGTGCATTCGGCGGTCTGAATGGTTTAGACCTTGCGAAAGAATGCTGTGATCCAAACGGTTTCGAATGGACTGAAGGTTCTTGGAAATTAGGTCAAGGTTTCTCCCAACCAGAAGCAAAATTTCATGTTGTTGCATATGATTACGGTGTCAAAACCAACATCTTACGTATGCTCGCAGACCGCGGTTGTAAATTAACTGTCGTGCCTGCACAAACTCCTGCTGAAAAAGTTCTTGCTCTAAATCCAGATGGCGTATTCTTATCGAATGGTCCTGGCGATCCTGCAGCATGTGACTATGCAATTGAAGCTGTAAAAACAATTGTTGAAGACGCTCGTAACGTACCTGTATTTGGTATTTGCTTGGGTCACCAAATTCTTGCTCTCGCTTCTGGCGCTAAAACGGTGAAAATGCCTCATGGTCATCATGGTGCTAACCATCCTGTACAAAACATCGAAGATGGTACAGTGATGATTACTTCTCAAAACCATGGCTTCGCAGTGGATGCAGAAACATTACCTGCAAACCTTAAAGCGACGCACAAATCATTGTTCGATCAAACTCTTCAAGGGATTCATCGTACAGATAAGCCTGCGTTTAGTTTCCAAGGTCACCCAGAAGCAAGCCCAGGTCCACATGACTGCGCACCATTGTTCGATCATTTCATCGAACTTATTGAAGCATCTAAGAAGTAATTGAGGAGCAAATAATGCCAAAGCGTACGGATATTAAAAGCATCTTAATTATTGGTGCTGGTCCAATTGTTATCGGTCAGGCGTGTGAGTTTGACTACTCAGGTGCACAAGCATGTAAAGCATTACGTGAAGAAGGTTACCGTGTAATTCTGGTAAACTCTAACCCTGCAACGATCATGACTGACCCTGCAATGGCAGATGCAACGTATATCGAGCCAATCACTTGGCAAACTGTTGCAGCGATCATTGAGAAAGAACGCCCAGACGCAGTTCTTCCAACAATGGGTGGTCAGACTGCATTGAACTGTGCCCTTGCCCTTGATGAGCATGGCATTTTAGAAAAATTCAATGTTGAATTGATTGGTGCAACGAAAGAAGCGATCGAAAAAGCGGAAGACCGTAAACTTTTCGACCAAGCAATGCGTAAAATTGGTCTTGAATGTCCAAAAGCAGCAATCGCTGAATCAATGGAAGAAGCATTAGAAATTCAAGCACGTTTCGGCTTCCCAGTGATTATCCGTCCATCATTCACCATGGGTGGTTCAGGCGGTGGTATCGCATACAACAAAGAAGAATTCCTTGAAATCTGTGAACGCGGTTTCGATCTTTCTCCGACCAAACAATTATTGATCGATGAATCTTTAATTGGTTGGAAAGAATATGAGATGGAAGTTGTTCGTGACAAAAACGACAACTGTATCATCGTATGTTCGATTGAAAACTTTGACCCAATGGGCGTACACACAGGTGACTCAATCACTGTTGCACCTGCACAAACATTAACAGATAAAGAATATCAGTTAATGCGTAATGCATCTTTAGCAGTGTTGCGTGAGATTGGTGTAGAAACAGGTGGTTCTAACGTACAGTTTGGTATTTGTCCAAATACTGGCCGTATGGTTGTGATCGAGATGAACCCACGTGTATCTCGTTCTTCTGCATTGGCTTCAAAAGCAACTGGTTTCCCTATTGCGAAAATCGCTGCAAAATTAGCGGTTGGTTATACCCTTGATGAGCTTAAAAACGACATCACTGGCGGTACAACTCCAGCATCTTTCGAACCTGCGATTGACTACGTTGTAACTAAAGTTCCACGTTTCAACTTTGAGAAATTCCCACAAGCTGACGCAACTTTAACTACACAGATGAAATCTGTTGGTGAAGTGATGGCGATTGGTCGTAACTTCCAAGAGTCTATGAACAAAGCACTTCGTGGTCTTGAAGTGGGTGCAACTGGCTTTGATGAAAAAATCGAAGTGGGTGCTGAAGGCGCGCGTGAGAAAATCTTACAAGAACTTCGTGTTCCGGGTCCTGAGCGTATTTGGTATGTTGCTGATGCATTCCGTCACGGCTTTACATTAGAAGATGTATTCCAAGCGACTAAGATCGACAAATGGTTCTTGATCCAAATCGAAGACATCATCAAAACAGAAAACCAAATCAAAACTTTAGGTTTTGGCGATCTAAATGCGGACAACATCCGTTCATTTAAACGTAAAGGTTTATCTGACCTTCGCATTGCGAACTTGATGGGTATTTCACAAAAACAATTCCGTAAACATCGTTGGAACTTGGGCGTAACCCCAGTTTACAAACGTGTAGATACTTGTGCTGCTGAATTTGAATCAGACACAGCGTATATGTATTCAACTTACGATGACGAATGTGAATCAAACCCGTCCAGCAAAGACAAGATCATGGTGATCGGTGGTGGTCCTAACCGTATTGGTCAAGGTATCGAATTCGATTACTGCTGTGTACACGCGGCGCTTGCAATGCGTGAAGACGGTTATGAAACCATCATGGTGAACTGTAACCCTGAAACGGTTTCTACTGACTATGACACATCTGATCGTTTGTACTTCGAACCAATTACACTTGAAGACGTATTAGAAATCATACGTATTGAGAAGCCTAAAGGCATCATCGTACAGTACGGTGGTCAAACACCACTTAAATTGGCTCGTGCTTTAGAAGAAGCTGGTGCACCAATTATTGGTACATCGCCTGATGCGATTGACCGTGCAGAAGACCGTGAACGTTTCCAACAAATGATTCAACGTCTGCAACTTCGTCAACCAAACAACAGCATTGTAAAATCTGCTGAAGAAGGTATGGCTGAAGCAGCGAAAGTTGGCTATCCACTTGTAGTACGTCCATCATATGTACTTGGTGGTCGCGCGATGGAAATCGTATACAACGATGAAGAGTTACGTCGCTACTTACGTGATGCTGTTCAAGCTTCTAACGATGCCCCTGTTCTTCTTGACCGCTTCCTAGACGACGCGATCGAAGTTGACGTAGACTGCGTATCTGACGGTAAAGACGTTGTGATTGGCGGTATCATGCAACACATTGAACAAGCAGGTATTCACTCAGGTGACTCAGCATGTTCGATCCCTCCTTACTCTCTTTCTAAAGAGATTCAGGACGAAATGCGTCGTCAAACAGTTGCAATGGCAAAAGAACTTGGCGTTGTTGGTTTGATGAACGTACAGTTTGCGGTTAAAGGCGAAGACGTTTACATCTTAGAAGTGAACCCACGTGCATCACGTACAGTGCCATTCGTTTCTAAATGTATCGGTGAGTCTTTAGCGAAAGTAGCTGCGCGTTGTATGGCGGGTCAATCTTTAGAATCTCAAGGATTCACTACAGAGATTATCCCTGAGCACTTCTCTGTTAAAGAAGCAGTGTTCCCATTCAACAAGTTCCCTGGTGTTGATCCAATCCTTGGGCCTGAGATGAAATCTACAGGTGAAGTGATGGGCGTTGGTAAAACATTTGGCGAAGCGTTCTATAAAGCTGTATTAGGTGCAAATGAGCGTTTACCAGGTCTTCCAACAGAAGGCGAAGTTAAACATGCATTCATCTCTGTACGTGATTCTGATAAACCACGTGCAGCAGGTATTGCAAAACAACTTGCTGACTTTGGCTTCAAAATCCTTGCTACTGGTGGTACATACGATGTCATCAAAGCGGCTGGTATTGAATGTGAACGTGTAAATAAAGTGACTGAAGGTCGTCCAAATATTGTGGACCGCTTGAAAAATGGCGAAATACACCTCATTATCAATACAACAGAAGGTAAACAAGCTCAGCAGGATTCGTTCTCAATCCGCCGTTCTGCACTTCAAGGTAAGGTCTATCATACGACTACCCTTAACGGTGCAGATGCAGTTTGCCAAGCTTTAGCAATCAAATTGCCAATGGATGTATATCGTTTGCAAGACTTACAAACAGTAGGTTAATACACTACCAAGAAGTCCCGTCACCTCTTGGTGGCGGGCTTTTTTTCATTTATAGACTTAGTATTTTTTTCATACTTACTTTTTTGAGGGACAACTATGCAACGTTATCCTATGACACCTCAGGGCAAAGAAGCGCTTGAGAAAGAATTACACCAACTTAAAACTGTAGATCGTCCTCGTATTACAGCAGCGATTGCTGAAGCACGTGAACACGGAGATCTTAAAGAAAACGCGGAATACCACGCTGCACGTGAGCAACAAGGTTTCTGTGAAGGCCGTATCCAAGATATCGAAGGAAAATTGGGTGCTGCACAAGTGATTGACGTTAAAGAACTTGAGCAAAATGGACGCGTAGTTTTTGGCGTCACAGTTACAATTGAAAATTTAGATACTGAAGAACGTAAAACGTATCAAATCGTTGGTGATGACGAAGCAGATTTTAAAATTAACAAAATATCTGTGAACTCTCCTATCGCGCGTGGTCTTTTGGGTAAAAATGAAGGCGATGAAGTTAAAATTACGACACCTCAAGGTGAAGTTGAATACGAAATTGTGAGCGTAGAATATCTCTAATTGTTGATATTTTAGGCTATAAACCCCTCTGGTGAGGGGTTTTTTTATTCTCTTTTTAATTGATTCATTGTTTTTGCTAGATGCGCTTTTCCAGCTTCATGAAGCTTCTTAATAACATTACGAAAATCTTTTTCCTCTCTATTTTGACTTAGTTTTGATTTAGCGATGATTCTTTCAATTTTAATTTCAAATACAACCAAATGGTCGAGCATTTCCAGTAAGTAATCTTTTGGTGCATCTGCCATTTTCCAAGCATTTTTACCATTCGTTATACGTTCATGTTGTTGAGTGAGTTGACCTAATACTGCAAGTTTAGTTTTCTGATCATGAAAAAACTGAATATCACCATTAATGTGTACAACTTGATAATTCCAAGTAGGTACTTTTTTGTGATCTTCAAATTTTGAAGGATAATAATTCGGTGAAATATAAGCATCCTCTGCTTTAAAGATACATAGTATTTGGTTATTCAAAATCGAATGATTGAATAGTGTATTCTGCAATGAAACATGTCCTCTCAATGTATGTTCATCTACTAATATGAGCGGGATATGTTCAGCAATTAACCCTGTTTGGGTCTGTGCGACCAAAGATGCAAGAGGATACTCCTTTATTATTCTATATATTTCTTCAGGTCTATCTTCTCTAAATTCTGTTTCAACAAACATAGCTTTTCCATTCTTCTAATGCTCAATGAATATAAAAGTTTTCATTCAGGATGTAAGTTTTAATTGGTATATAATGCCCTAAAATCTTCTCCTTTTATTTCATCATGTCTCCAAAGTTGATCAACTCGCCTGTCAATCATTGGTGTGAGTTCGAATTTATTTCTAAAACGGTAAAAAATCCGAATATCCATATCAAAGGCAATTATAGTTATTACTCAGCCTATTGGGATCAAGGTTTTGAGCGTTGTGTGGTGCGTTACCTACATGACAAACCTTCCACACCTGAAAAACCCATCGATCAGCTTTATATTGGCAATTTTGTCTGCTTTGGAGCTGAGTGTGTCATCATGATGGGTGGAAATCAGTTACACCGTACTGACTGGATTTCAGCATTTCCTTTTGATACGCGTAGTTTTGTGCCTGCTGGCGATACTATCATTAGTGATGGTTGTTGGATTGGTAGTCGTGCCATGATTATGCAAGGGGTAAAACTTGGTGAAGGCGCAGTGGTGGCAACTGGTGCTGTCGTCACCAAAGACGTGCCACCTTATGCTGTCGTAGGTGGTGTACCTGCGAAAATTATTAAATATCGCTTTTCTGAACAAGATATTAAAAAACTGCTTTCTCTTAAGCTCTATGATCTAGATGAAAAGCAGTTTTTGAAAATGCGTGAGCAATTGCAGGCAGGTGATGTTAATTCAATTTCAGATTATTTTTTTAATTTAGATCATTAAATGGCAATATTTTTTTTGAATATTTCACTACTTTTCGATTTTTTTCAGATTCGTGAGCAGGCCAAATATAATCAGTGTAATTTAGAGTCCAATGATAATATTGTTGATCACCGCGTTTAAAATGAATATTTAGAACAGTTCCAGACTCATCGTAACAATGTGCTGAAGTCTGATAATCATGTTCTGAAAAACATGCACGAATCCTTTCAGAAGCATAAAAAAGTTGATCTGCTACTGCTAATCTATATTTTCCTTTATGATTCAATTGAACAAAGTCCGCATACTGCTCTGTTCTCCCTCCACCTGAGTAGCTTACAAACCTATCATCAATGATAGCAATTGCCAGATCATTTTGACTTAATGGATAAAGGGCTGGATAAATTTTGATTCCTGAGCTTTGAAACTCATCGTCTACGCTAAAACTTTGATGTGAATGTCTATAATCCTTAAAATCCCAACGATTAAGTTCAATATAGTGTTCACCCATTTTTTGAAATTTGACTAGTTTGGGAGAAGAATCAATTAGATAGTAATATGAATCCTTCATATTCTTCACACGATATAATTTTGTGTCTTGTGCTCGACATTTCAATTCGTTTTTTTGACAAATTGAGTTGACCAAACTCTCAGAACTTGGAATTTCCGCAAACGATTGTGCAGAGATTATATAATTTGCATAGAGATGAGATGTTAATAATGTACCAAAAATCGAGATGCATACAATTTTACAAAAATTTATCATTTAATTTAATTAATATTTGTTCTGAGGAACTTATACCAGAATATATAATTGATGAAATAGTATATATAAAAATAAATAAAGATATAGTTATCAAATAATTTAACCAATCTTAAATACCTGTTTAAAAAAATTCCAACAAATTTACTTGGTTTTATTAATAAAAAAAGCAGTATATGATCAATACGAAAGCATAATTTTTTAACTTTATTTTGAACTATTTTAATAACGGTTAAAAAAGGAGAACAACATGAATTATCAAAATATCCTCGTTCCAGTGGATGGTTCAGAAGTAGCACTCAACGTCGTTCAGCATGCTGTTGAATTGGCTAAAGCATTTAATAGCAAAATTACTGTAGTTCAAGTGATGACACTCGATCCCTATATCGCAGCCGAATATCTCTCAGATGGGCAGTCAAATCTTTTAATTGAACGAGCACGAAAATTTATTGAAGATAACCTAGCTCAAGCTAAAGCAAAGTTTAATGAATATGGAGTAGACGTAGAGACAAAAATACTCGAAGGAGAAAGTATTCACCGTACAATAATGAAAGCGATTGATGAGCTTAATATTGATTTGATTGTTATCAGCTCGCACGGTCGCACAGGATTCAAGAAATTAATTATGGGCAGTGTCGCACAAAGCCTCATCACCGAAGTCAATGTACCTGTTTTTGTCGTAAAGCAATAATAACGGATAGCTCCGTATACCGTCATACGGAGCTACTCGAACCATCCAAAAATCTTGAAATCTATTTTGCCATTGTTAAACACAACTCCCTCTTCAAGCAATCTAGCTTGCTGGCAATTAAAACCTTGATCATCCAAACGCTGATGACTAATTTTACCTTGCGCATTAATGACACGATGCCAAGGCAAGTCGCTACTCACATCTAATTGATTCAAAACACGACCAACCAACCGGGCATGTTTAGGCAGTCCTGACATCGCAGCAATTTGGCCATAACTGGCTACTTTCCCATAAGGAATTTGTGATACTGTGGCCAAGATCAACTGTGCCATTTCCGCTGATACTGATCGATTCATCAATAATTGACCTATAGTTTATCGGATGATTGATTTGAGCAAATGCATTTCATAACAGACTCACTTAATCTAAATTTGCACAATAACAATACACAGAGAAATACAATGAAAAGGATATTTTCACACTTACTTGCTGCTTCAATTGCAGTCGGTACAATCTCTATTACATCGACAACTCAAGCCGCGCCAAGCAGTATAAATATACAAGATATTTTACAACAAGAACGTGCTTGGGCTGGACTGAATACCAAGCGCATTAAAGTCTCCGACATCGATTGGGCTTACAGTGAAGGTGGAACCAAAGGCAAACCAGTACTTATGCTTGTGCATGGTCTTGCAGGCAGTCGGGATAATTGGAACCGAGTCGCTCGCTATCTGACACCACATTATCACGTCATTATCCCTGATTTACCTGGACAAGGTGATAGTAAAGTAGCTGCAGATTTTGATTATTCAATTCCTAATCTGACAGAAAAATTACGTCGCTTTGCAGAAGCCATTCATGTTGATCAAAATCTAAATGTTGCCGGTCACTCCATGGGCGGAGCTGTAGCATTACTTTATGCGGCGCAGTATCCAATCGATACTAAATCATTACTACTCATTAACAGTGCAGGTGTATTTAAATCTGCCAATACCCCTTACTTAAAAGACCCAAATTTACTCAAAAATTTTATCGTTTCTAAACCTGGAGATTTTGATCGGTTATTTAAAATTGCTACGCAGCAACCTCCATTTATACCGAACGAACTGAAAGTCGAACAAGAAAAGCTCATGATATCCAATGTTACAAATAACACGAAACTCGTTGAGCAACTTATTCTCATGTCCAAATCATTTACACCTGAAACATTTGCGCTAGCGGCTCGTTCAATCGATCAACCAACACTCATCATTTGGGGAGATCGTGATCAAATTATTAATGTAGAAGCTGCAGCTGAACTGAAAGGATTACTGAAAAATGCTCAAGGGCCTATCATCTTAAAAGGTGTAGGTCATACACCAATATTGGAACAAGAACAAATCCTCGTACAACATTATTTAAATTTTCTTAATCTACTCAAATAAGTTATAGACAATGAATGGGACATTTTAAATGTCCCATTTTTTTTAATTCAAGAATAAAAAAAAGAGGAACCGAAGTTCCTCTTTTTTACATTAGTCTATTAGAACAACAAGTGATTTTTGTTCAACAAGTCTTGAAGTGAAACATCAGTATTGTTGAAAGTAATTAAGTCAACCTTGTTATAAGTTGTACCTGCGCCATCACGATCAATACTTAACTTCGTATTGTTTCCGTCTTTCTCGACAAAAATGAATTTATCAATGTTTTGAGCAGTTGCACTATCAGATAACAACTCAGAAACATCAATCTTCACATTGCTGCCTAATTGGAAGTCATTGATTGTGTCAACACCGTTACCACCGTTATGGCTGTTGTCATTTAACACATTGAAGATCAACTTATCCAAACCTTTAGCAGAAACTGTTTCATTCAAGTAAGTAGAGTTGAACTTACCAGCTGTTTCATTCGCCAATGCATCAGCATCATTCGCGTTTGCTTCTGGTGTGAATTTGCTCCAAGCCAATGGTGTACCTGATTTAGAATCAATTTGAAGTACTAATTGCGCTGTATCAGACTTACCAGTTACAGGATCAGTAATCGTGTATTTAAATACATCCGTTTTACCAATCGCATTAAGGTTTGCATTTGGTTTGTAAGCGTATGTACCGTTTGCATCGATTGTTAATGTACCAAACTCACCTTTGATTGTTGTTGCACCATTAATCGCAACACCATTTACAGCTTTCACAAGAGCACCAGCAACTACAAGATCTTTACCATGTACAGGATCAAGATCAGTAATCACATTACCCTTCGCTTCAGTGATTGACTTCACTACAGGCGTTGTACTTGTATCAGTTTCTTTAATGAGCAAGTTAGTCTGTACATAACCTGGTAAAGAAGCAAGGTTCGAGTTACTCATTTCAATACGATATTTACCAGCTGATAAACCATCTAAATTAATATGTGCAACTTCACCAAAGATACCAATAAAGTCGAATAAACCTGACGATTTATCATTAGCGATAAGTACCCACTTACCAGAACTGTCTTGTTTGTACAGATTAACTTTCACAGTGTCAAACAATGTTTTCCAAGAAGCAGACTTCACTTGAAGTTGTACGTCAGCAGTTTTGTTAGCACCGATTGTAAACTCTGTAGCACCACTTGTTTTACCAAGCGTGATACCAAGGAAACCAATTAACCAGTTGTACGAAATCGCATCTTTAATGAATTTCTCTGTAACAGGATACTCGTACTCGATACCAGCTTTAGCAACATTATCAATGGCATCCAACGGAATGTTTGGAGCAGTCACTTGACGTGGTGCAGATTCACCCGCTACATCAGAAGCGGTCACAGATACATTTTGTCCATCATTCAAACTTGGTATCAACTTAATTGAGTAGTTTCCATTGCTATCCGCAGTGGTTGTACCAATCACGTTGTTGTTTGCATCTTTTACTTTAACAGTTGATAAAGCTTGTGCAGTACCTGTTACTAATGAACCATCTGCATTAAATGTTGCCGTTGGAGCATCTGGAGGAGTTACATCCAAATCGAAGCCGATGCTTGATGAAGGACCGATATTTCCAGCTTCATCAATCGCTTTAGCTTCAACGATAATTGTACCTTCTGGTAAATTATCGTTGATTGGATATGTCCAATTACCATTTTGATCAGCAGGAACAAGTGCAGAATCAATAATTCGACCTGTAGAGTCCTTAATCACTAATTCGACAGTAGTATTCGCTTCAGCTTTACCTGTTAATACTGGTTTCAAGTCACTTGGATCTGTAATTGGATTAATAATCACAGCATCAGGAGCTTGAGTATCAACTGTTAATTGCTGAGTTTCAGTTTTTTTGTTCTTAGCTAAATCAGTAGATGTTACTTCAACTGTGTAATTTCCATCCGCTAAATCTCTTGGCGGTGTAAATGTCCAATTGCCTGAGCTATCTACAGAAGCTGGTGCATCTACAACAGTATTTCCATTCTTATCTTTGATCACGACTTGAACTTTAGAATATTGTTCAGTTGAACCAGAAATTGCTGGAGTAGTATCGTTTGTAGGATATAACTCTTCAACTGACAAATCAGGTGAAAGTGTATCTACACCAAATTTTAAAGAAACTGTACGGCTAGTATTACCAGCAGCATCACGTGCAGTGGCTACAAGTGTATATATACCATCTGCTAAAGGTTCTGCTGGTTTATAACTCCAACGGCCTGCAGACAACACTGCTAAACCACTAGATACCACAGCACCGTTAGCATCTTTAATCTCTACAGCAACCTCTTTAGGATTATTTACTGTATTACCACTAATCGTACGTTGTGGATCATTAGTATAATTAATACTTGGATCAACCGCCGTTACTTGAGATGCTGTTACTACTGGTTCAGCAATAAATAATGAGCGTGCAGCGAAAGCAGAGAATGCAGCAATTTGAGGCTCAGCAGCTAATGATACTGCCTGTACAGATGCAGCTTCACTCACATCCCATGCAGCTTCTTCATCATCCCAAGGATCGATATCTAACCAAGGATCATTATCATCTTCCCACGGATCAATATCGATATCTGGTGGTGTCAAGTCGATTACAAAATCTTGTTCAGTTGGATTACCTACGTTTCCAGCTTCATCTTTAGGAGTAGCTTCGATTTTGTAGTCACCTTCTTCCAACTCAGCTTCTGGTTTATACGACCATTTACCATCTTCTCCAACTTCAACAGTGGCCTTCTCTTCGAAGCCATCTGGACCGGTGATCACGATATCCACTAGCGAACCTTTCTCACCTGTTCCTGTAATTTCAGGTTGAGGATCATTCGATTCGAAATCATCACCACCAATTGGATCAATAGTAATGTCAGAAGGAGGTGTTGTATCAACTTCTAACTGTTCTTTAGAAGTATCACCTTTGTTACCCGCTTTATCAGTCGGAGTTACTTCAATATCGTAATGACCTTCTGGTAATTCTTCAGTCGGTGTATACGTCCAGTTACCTTCTGGATCAACTTCTGCTTTACCTTCAGAGACAATTTCACCGTCTTTGTCTTTGATCACAACATCAACTATCGCTCCTGGTTCTGTTTTACCAGTAATTTCAGGAGTGGTATCGTTTGTTGGCTTAAGCTCATCGATGGTTAATTCAGGCGCTACTGTGTCAACCTCGAAGCTTTCTGGCTGAGATTCACCTGTGTTACCTGCTTGATCTGTTGCTTTTGCAACTACGTCATATTCGCCATCTGCCAATTCAACTGATGGTGTGTATGTCCATGTATCACCTGTAACTGTCGCTGGACCTTCTGCAACAACTTGACCGTCTTTGTCTTTAACAACGACATTTACTGTTGTTCCTG